>VGTH01000029.1 GCA_016874755.1 Deltaproteobacteria bacterium
AAATATAAAACACTAACCAGATACAAGTCAAGAAAAAACTCGCCCAATGGGCGAATCCCAATACCCCAAAACTTCCTGAAAACCCTACAGTTTCTGAAACCCGCGTGGGCTTAGAGCGGAGTTATGGACTGACCATACGCTGACGATCAAAGGCGAGAAAAAGAAAGAAGAAGAGATCAAAGAGGAAAACTACTATCGCGCCGAGCGTTCCTACGGAGCGTTTGTGCGCAATATCGAGCTGCCCAAAGATGTGCACGCGGACCAGGTCAAGGCTTCGTTCAAGAATGGCATTTTGGAAGTGAGAGTGCCGAAAACCGAAGAGGCCAAGACCAAAGAGATCAAGGTGAAGGTGGACTGATTCGGCGGGTAAAGCGTAGGGCGAACCCGACCGTAGAGGAGACGAGGAGGAGACTATGTATAGCAAAATGTTGATACCGCTCGATGGTTCGAAGACCGCAGAAAAGGTTCTGCCCTACGCGCGCCACTTGGCCGGTAAGCTCAAAGTGCCCGCGGAGTTGCTCGCCGTGATCGACATCGCCGAGCTGGCGACCCATATCGCCGCCGAGAAAGCCCGGTTCTTGGACACGATGATTGAAGATGGCGTGCGCAACAGCGAGAGCTACCTGCGCAAGACCGCCGCGACCCTCGGCGGCGCAGGCGTCAATTGCACCGTTGAGAAAGGCAAGGCGGCGGATTCGATTATCGAGCATGCTGCCAAGGATAAGAACACGCTGATCGCCATGGCCACCCATGGCCGCTCGGGGTTAAACCGCTTCATGCTTGGCAGTGTTGCGGGAAAAGTGCTGCGCGGCACGACCAATCCGCTGCTGCTCGTGCGCGCCGCCGAGGGAGCGAACGCCGATGGCGCCGCCAGCGTAAAAACGGTCATTGTGCCGCTGGACGGCTCCGAATTGGCGGAGAGCGTGCTGCCGGCGGCGGTCGATCTGGCCAAGGGTCTCGAGGCGGAGATCGTACTGTTTCGCGCTTACAATATCCCCTACGGCGCCTACTCGAGCGGCGACGGCTTTTACGACCCGGTCAATCTCGACGCCCTGTTGGCGAGCGTCAAGGACGAGGCCACCGAATATCTTGAGCGCAAAACCGAGGAGTTGAAGCGCAAGGGGATGGCGAAAGTTTCGTTTGTTGCCAAAGAAGGGTTTAGCGCCGATGAAATCATCGGGTTTGCGCGCGAGACCAAAGACAGCATGATCGCCATGTGCACCCACGGGCGCTCCGGCGTGAAGCGTTTCGTGCTCGGCAGTGTGACCGAGACGGTCGTGCGCCATTCGGGCGAGCCGGTTTTGGTGATGCGCGGGGTGAGCTGATTCCACTGGCCCTCCGGTGAACCGGCAGGGACAGGTCGCGACCTGTCCCTTTCTGTGTGTGCCCAGCGATTTGCGGGGAAGTATGATTTCGAAGATTCTCGTGCCGCTCGACGGCTCCAAGCTGGCCGAGCAGGTTTTACCCTACGCGCGCTTGTTGGCCGAGGCCTTTGGCGCCGAGGTCGAGCTTTTGCGCGTGACCGATCCTGACGCTCGGCCGCCGTTTGTCGGGCAGCCGAGCGGCGATTACTTGAAAATGGCCGCGCTGCGATGCTTGCCCGGCGTGAGTTACTTTTGCGTTGAGAGCACCGGTTCGCCGGCACAAACGATCATCGAAGCAAGCCGTAAGGCAGACCTGATCGCGATGGCGACCCACGGCACATCGGGATTGCGCCGGTGGCTGCTCGGCAGCGTCGCCAGCAAGGTGGCCCAGAGCGCCACTCTACCGCTGCTCTTGGTGCGCCCCCTTGAAGGGGCATCGTCTTCCTTGATGGCGCCGCTGAAAACCGTCTTTGTGCCGCTCGACGGCTCGCCACTGGCGGAGAAAGTCTTGCCGCAGGTGATTCCGATCGCCAAGAAGCTGGCGCTGCAAGTGCATCTGCTGCGCGTATATGCGCCGCCCTTGAGCGCCTACGTCGCCGCCGATGGCATGATCGTTCCTGGTGCTGTCGATTTTCAGAACCCACTCAAGGAAGAAGCGCAGAGTTACTTGGACGCGAAAGTTGCTGAGCTGCAGGCCGAAGGTTTGGAGCGCGTTGTCGCGACGGCGCTGGAAGGCGACGCCGCCGACGAAATCATCGAGCTGGCGTTGAAAACTTCAGACAACTTGATTGCAATGACGACCCACGGCCGCTCTGGCCTTGGCCGCTGGGTGATGGGCAGTGTGGCGGAAAAAATTGTCCAGCATTCGCGCGATCCGGTCTTGCTGGTACGGCCGCTGTGACGCGCCTATTTGTCTTGATTCTGTTCGCGACGGACCAGCTTTTTCATAAAATCCATCCGTGGCCTTGGATCGTCTCGATCAGTGCCTGGCGGCGCATCGCCCCTGGAACCAGGTGTACGAAGCTCAAGACCCTCTTGCCGGACAGGTAGCGTCTCGTCCCTGCCAAGATCGATCGATACTATCATTCGATATCCGCTACCTTGCGCACGCCGTCGCCCCAATCTTCGACTTTAAAATCACTGAACGGCACGATAATCGGTTCTTTCTCGTCGATGGCGATCATGCGCCCTTTGTATTGGAGCAAGAACGAAATCTTGAGTAACACCGAGTCGTCACGCACATCGATGAGAGTGACCTTTTCTTCGAAGTAGGAGTATTCTTTTTTGCGAAAGATTTCCTTTACTCTTTCGCGGGTCAGAACCTCTTTGGCACCCAGAAATCCAGCCATACCTGCCCCCTCCTTCGCGCCCAGCGCGGGAATGTCGATTCTGAAATCTAATAGCGCGGCATTTGACCCGCGACGCTTAGTCCAGGCCCTCGACGTAACGAAGAATATCGGTGGTCGTCACCAGCCCGACCAAGGCGCCGGCGCTGACCACCGGGACACAGCCGATTTTTTTCTCCGCCATCAGATGGGCCGCTTCTTTGATCGGCGTGTCCGGCGCGACGGTGATCACGCGCTTTTTCATCACTTTCTTGATCGCTACGCTCTTTAACAGCGCTGACTTGTTTTTCTGTTTGAGCCCAAAGATCTGCGTGCTCGCCGTGCCGAGGAGATCGCGCTCGGTGATCATGCCAACCAGGCGGCCGTCGTCGATCACCGGAATGTGGCGAATCCTGCCGAGGGAAATAACGTCATTGGCCAAGTCCAGGGTGTCGTCCGGTTTGAGCGTTACGGGCGAGCCCATCATGATCTCCTTTACGACCCCTTCTTTGCCGTTTTTCATTGTCAGTCCTCCTCTAACCGGTCTAAAAAGCAGCGCAGCACGTCGACATAGCTGACGATCCCCACTAGCCCTTCGGCCTCGTCGACGACGGGAATGGCGCCGAACTTCTCTTCGATCAACAACTCGATCGCGCCGCGCAGATCGTCGTCGGGCCCCAACAATGTTGGGTCAGTAGTCATCAGATCTCGCACCAGCGTCCTGCGGGCTTTCTCATAGGCTTCCGGGCTTTCTCCCAACGAGCGGCTGACATGAGCGCGCACGTCGCGGTCGGTGACGATGCCGACCAGCTCCCGGCCTTCGATCACGGGAATCTGCCGAATACTGTGCTCCGCCATCAACTCTTCAACTTTGCCGACGGTTTCACTCGGCAGAACCGATAACGGATTGCGGGTCATGACCTCGACAACTTTCATCCTCCCTACCTCCTTGCTGCACGTAGTGGCGAGTTGGTTCGCCAGTCTTTTGTTCTGCACTGTCCATGCCAAGCAAAAGGATAAATCTTCGCTGGAGAATTCAGCGATTAGCGCACCGTGGCGCGATCTAATTTTCAATCTTGCGAAAAATCGCCGCTGATTTTTTAGGGATGAGAAAACAATTGGACCCGTTCGCGTTTTCATGGATGGCGTGCAAGTCGCGGTTAGAAATGTAGGGGCGCGATTTATCGCGCCCTCTCGATTAGAACCCGAAACTCGGAGTTAACACCCGTAACCCGAAACCGCCTCCTAGCCCCGGGCATGCTTCTTGCGCGAGTTCTGAGTGTCAGCGAGGAGGTTGCCGTGGGCGAGAAAGTCAGCAAGATATTGGCGCCGACCGATCTGTCGAGACTGTCGCGCGCGGCGGTGCGCTACGCTCTAGAAATGGGGCGGGACCAGAATGCTGCCGTGATCGTCTACAACGTGATCAACGAGGAGGGCGCCTGGTTCGACAAAGACGACCGTCTGAATCCGGCCAGTGCTCTTCTGCCGCCGCAGAAAGAACGGCTCCATGAGTTCCTCCGCGACAACTTTGCCGATCTGATCGGCAAAGTCGAAGTCACGGAACTGGTCGAGGCCGGTGTGCCGCACAACAAGATTGTGCAAAAGGCCGAAGACGAAAAAGCCGACATGATCATCATGTCGACCCATGGCCGGACTGGTTTCGAACAGGTTTTGCTTGGCAGCGTGACCGCCAAGGTGGTCGCCCGCGCGCCGTGCCCGGTGTTGTCAATTCGTCCGCCGAAAAGCGAACCCAAATAAACTGTTTGGAGGTGCGTAGTGAAGCACCCGGACAAGATCCCCGTTGTCGGCGCAGGGATGACCTCGTTTCCGTACTTTGTCGAGGCGGACGAAACGGTATTGGCTGTCGAGAAGATGATGGATGCCCACGACATCCGCCACTTGCCGGTACAGCAAAACGGCAAGCTCGTCGGCATCGTATCCGAGCGCGATTTGCACCATCGGGTTGCCCGCTCGGCTTCGGTTGAAGCCAAGCAACAATTGAAGGCGCGCGACGTGATGGTTGCGGAGCCGTATGTCGTCGGTTTCAGCACGCCGCTCAACGAGGTAGTGGCGGCGATGGCGCAGCGCCACATCGGCTCAGCGATTGTCGTGCGCCGCGGCAAACTTGCCGGCATTCTTTCCGCCATCGACGTCTGTCGCATCTTCGCGGAGTATCTCGCCTCACACTTCCCAAACAGTGGCGGAGACAACCGAGCCGCCTAGCCTAAGCTTCGTACTCCGCGCCTCCGAGACTGTGTCGCAATGCCGTTCATGTTTCGACTGTCTCACCAAGACGGGAACTGCCTTGCCACAAAATCAACCACTTGTCCGTTCGCCCTGAGACCTGTCGAAGGGCTCCGAGCTGATGGCGACACAGTCTCTCCGACCGCAGCAGTCCTCACATTGTTTGTGGAACCCTGCTCATGTAAAACAAAGGCTTCCTAAAGCAGGGAGTCTGTGAAATCTACTTTCTTCTACGGTTGGATCATCGTCGGCATCTCGATGATCGCGGGCTTCTTGGGCTCCGGCGTCAGCAACGTCACCATGGCGGTGGTGTTGAAACCGATCAGCGAGGACTTGCACTGGAGCCGAGCGCTGACCGCTTCGGCAATAACCCTGGGCTCGATCGGCGGCGGGCTGCTGGCGCCGATATTTGGGCCCATCGCCGATCGCCTCGGGCCGCGCTATTTGCTGCCGTGCGGCGCCGCGCTGGTCGGTACTCTGGTGATGGCGTTGAGCTTGTCACACCAACCCTGGCAGTTTTACGCTACCTTCGTGCCGGCCCGCGCCCTCGCCGAAACGCTCCTGACCGGAGTCGTGCCGATGACTGCGGTAGCGAATTGGTTTTACGCCAAGCGACCGCGCGCACTCGGCATGGTGGCACTATCGATTCCTTTCGGCTCGTTCGCGCTCTCGCTCATTTATCAGAGCATGATCGTCGCCTACGGCTGGCGCAGCGCTTTTCTGATGCTCGGCGCGGCTCTGTGGATTTTTGTTGTCGTGCCCGGCGCGCTGTTCCTGCGCCGCCAACCCGAAGACATGGGGCTATTGCCCGATGGCGCGCTAGCTCTTGCGGAGAAGCCTACCGGAGAGAAAAGCGACGGACACGGAAGCACGCCCACCGAGCGCAGCGCCACCTTGCGCGAAGCCATGGGCACGAAGGCCATGTGGCTGCTGGTTGCGGCGGCGACTTTCTCGTCGCTCTCCACCGGCGGCGTGGCGTTTCATCTGGTCGCCTATTTCACCGATCTAAAAATTCCCGCCGCCCTCGCCGTCGGTGCTCTCAGTTTGATGGCGTTGACCGGTGCCTTCGGCAGCGGCCTGTGGGGCACGTTGGCGGAGCGGGTTCATCCACGCCGGCTGGCGCTGTTCACCATGTGTCTGTCGGCGACGGCAGTGGCATTACTCACCCAAGTGAGGGTGGTGCCGATGGCGTTTGTGGTCGCGGTCTTGTTCGGTCTGTCGGCGCGCGGCGGCTTTGTTTTAATGCACGTGCTGATCGCGCGCTACTACGGCCGGCGCTCCTTCGGCGCGATCAGCAGCGTGCTCGAACCGTTTCACAAGGGCGGCCTCGGCGTCGGCGCCTTGATTGCGGGGCTGGGCTTCGACTACGCCGGCAACTACCGGCTGGTTTTCTGGGTTTTCGTGACCAACTACCTGATCGCCGCGATGCTGACGTTTCTAGCGCGCCAACCGAAGATCGCCGGGGGTGACGCCAAAGCGTTTTAGCAGCCGAGTCTATCCGTCCTATTTATAGCGCTGCTCGTATTGCTTCTTCAGCGCTTCCGCTTCTTCAGGCTTCAGACCTTTTAGCCAGAGATGTTCGTCTTGGCGCAGCAGGTCTGCGACTACTTTTTCATATTTTTGTTTCATCGCCGGGCCCTTGGTGTCGGCCACTTTGACGACTGCGGGTAGAAACTTTTGGTAGAAGTGCTTCGACACTTCGTACATGCCGTGCCAGTGGGTGTAGTCCGGCCCCATCATGCTAGCGCCGTGGCGGGCGCGGCGGCCTTCGTGGTGCCAGAGCTCGTAGAAGACCCATTGGACCTCGTGCTCGAAGGGTGCGGCGGGATTCAAAACTTTGTCGGCGGTCAATTGGTCCATGATCTTTTGCGCCGGCCGGGCGAACTTGTCGTTGTATAAAATCACCAGGTCGTCGAACTGCTTGTAAAAGTTATTCACATAGGTGTCGTTGTGACAGTTGAGACAAACGCCTTTCATGTTTTTGCGCCGGTCTTCCCAGGTGAGAATGCTTTTGACTTTGCGCATGACCTTCTTGTTGACCAGCGCTTCGTTCTCGACCACTTTGTCGACGGTTTCGACCTGATCGCCGATCTTGGGCAGCGCGCGGGTGTCGGGATAGTCTTCTTTGAACCCGTCTTCGTAAGTGACCCGGTTGATTTTGGTGCTGATCACCGGGCGCAGCGTCCAGCTAATGCGCTCGCCGACGTCGTGATTATTCCCGGCGTTGACGCCCTGCGGCGTCATATGGCCGCTGATATGGCAGGTCGCGCAGGTCGGTGCGGCGGCGTAGTCGCGCCCGAGAATCCAATCGCCGACTTTGTTGAGCGCCATCTTGTCGCGGTTGGCGTGAAAGGCGATGCCGTGCTTCGACTCATTATAGATTTCGATCTGCGGATGATCCGGCCCCATGTGGCACTTGCCGCAATTTTCCGGCGAGCGCGCCACGGCGGCTTGGAAGCTGTGGCGCGAGTGGCAAGCGTGGCACGAGCCCTTCGAGCCATCCGGATTCAAACGCCCCATGCCGCTGTTGGGCCAGGTGGTCGGATCGATCACCGGCTTGTTGTCTTTGCCGATGCGCAGGATTTCGCCTTTTTCGTCGCGCTTGAATTTGATGATGCTGCCGTGGCATTGCCAGCAGCCGTTGACGGCGTCGGCGACGTTGCCGGGTTTGCCGGCGATGCGCTCGGCGAGAATGTTGTCCAGGCTGGCGAGAATTTCGCCGGCCTTGGCGTGATGGCTCTTGGCAAATTCTTGATGCTGCTTGGTATGGCAGCGGGCGCAGTCCTTCGGTGTGACCAGCGCGGAGATTAACACACCCTCGTGGTTCCAGGCGTCGATGTCGCCCTTCTCTGCTTGATGGCAGTCGACGCAGCCGACGCCCAACTGGGCATGGCGCGAGCCTTCCCAATCTTTGACCAGCGCCGGCGCATCGGTCTTGTGACATTTCATGCAGCCGGAGTTGGCGGCGGTGACGACGGGTTCGAGCCGTTGTTCGACGCGGTGCTTTTTCGATTCTTGATAGGCGACAAGCAATAGCGCGCCAAGAAAGAGAAATGACAACCCGGCGACAATCCAGCGTTTGATATTGAGCGACATCGATCCTCCGCTACGCCGCGAAGGCTTCCCATACTGTTAGAATGAGAAAGCCCAGAAATGCGATCACGCCTAAAATGACCGGAACTTTATCCGAAATCTTCCAGCGCCGAGTCATCCAGGCTTCGATGAACGGCCAGAAAAAGGCGATGGCGCCGATGGCCATTGTTAGCACGACGCTGAGTTTCAGTGACGTCAACTTCAGCAAGCGAAAATTGAAATAGAAATACCATTCGGGCTTGATGTGCGCGGGCGTTTCATTTGGATTGGCCGGCTCGCCGAGGCGCGCTCGACAGCAGTCAAAGTCAAGGGTGGCACCATGCTGTTTCTCGCCGGACATACGGCGAGCCAGCCCAATCCCAACGCGGACTTGGGCAACTTCGAAGCTCAGTTCAAAGCGGTGTTCGACAAGATCGGCAATACTCTGAAACAAGACGGCGGAACCGTCGACGACATTGTCTAGATCGGGGTGTTTCTAACCGACCTGCGCTACGCGCCGCAGTTTAGCAAACTCGCCAAAAGCTGTTTAAAAAAGGCTACCCGGCCATCACCTTCGTCGAAGTCAGCCATCTGGCGCGGCCGACCAGCGTGATAGAAGTGCAGCCGATCGCGGTGCTGCCATAGCTATCGAGCTGCAACTACCTCACACAAAGGCGCGGGGATCGCAAAGGTTCGTAGCGGTGAGAGTTTGGTTATTCTTGCAGCTTGCCATCCAAGGTGTTAGAAAAGATTTCTCCGTGGTCGCATAGCTCAGATGGTTAGAGCGCGCGCCTCACATGCGCGAGGTCGTAGGTTCGATTCCTACTGCGACCACCATTTCTTCTGGCGGTCCTGTAAATTTTCCGCCGCAGACCTGCGCCCAAAGACTTGCCAAGGTTCTGCACCGCATCGGTCATACGTTCCATCACCGTCTTGCAACAATCACAACCCTTAGGCGATGAACAAATTCCCAGCGTCGCTCCGACTCCCACCGGCCTCAATCCTGCGAATTACACGGCCACTTTGGAGGCCGGATTCAGGGAAATACGCACTACGAACTCTTGCGCTTTTTAAGCTCTTCGATTAGCTGCGGCACGACCTTGAAAAGATCGCCAACGACGCCGAAGTCAGAGTATTGAAAGATTGGCGCTTCGGCGTCCTTGTTGATTGTGATGATATATTTCGAGGTCTTCATGCCGGACAAATGTTGCACCGCGCCGGAAATGCCCAAGGCAAAATAGATGTCTGGCTTGACCGTTTTGCCGGTTTGACCGATCTGCATGGCGTAGGGGACCCATCCCGCATCTACCGCGGCGCGGCTGGCACCGACGGCACCGCCCATCAGTTCTGCTAGCTCCCGCAAAATCGCAAACTGCTCTTCTCCCTTTAGGCCGCGCCCGCCGGACACGACAACTTTCGCGCCTTCCAACGACGGTCCCTCGCGCTTAACAACGACGCGCTCTTTCATGTGTACTTTGCGCAGCGCATCGCCCGCTGCCGCTGGAACTTCTTCCACCGCTAGCGGTTGTTCGTTAATCTTGGGCTCGAATGATTTCGGGCGCACGACCAGAAGTTTTGTTCCAGAATGGACCAGCGTGCTGGTGTTTTGGTAGCTCGCTCCGAGGGCCGGAATGGTTGCTACGACGCTCCCGTCTGTCAATTCGAAATCGCCAACGTCGGTTATCGCGCCGCAATCCAGGCGGGCGCTCAAATTGGCAATGAGATCACGCCCAGAATAGCTCGATGCACACAACAGCACGGCTGGTTTGTATTGGGCGATCAGTCCGGCGACAGACTCCGCTGCCGGGAGTGTCAGATAATCACGATAAACCGCATCGGCGCAGCGATAGACCTTGCTGGCGCCATGTTTAGCCAGGGTTTGTGCCGCGTCATCGGGAGCCGGGCCGAGCAGGATTGCCTCGGCTTTGCCGACCTCGGACGCCTTGGCGAGCATTTCCAGGCTCGTGGTGGTAATGCGATCGTCGCTTACTTCAGCGTATACCCAAATTGTCTCGGCCACTTTAGATCACCTTGATTTCAGCAAGAAAGTCCGCAATCTGCTTGCCGCCTTCCCCTTCGTCGGTCACCATCTTACCGGCCTCGCGCTTGGGCGGGCGGCCGATGGTTAAAACTTTTTCCCGCGCGCCTTTTTCGCCCACTTGATCGGCGGGCACTCCCAGGTCTGCTGCGGTCATAACTTTGATCTCTTTTTTCTTGGCCGCCATGATGCCTTTTAGTTGCGGATAGCGCGGCTCGTTGATGCCGCTGGCGCAGGCCACCAACGCTGGCAATGTCGATTGGACAACGTCGAAGCCGGCTTCGCTCTGGCGTTTGATGGCGATCTTATTGCCATCCACCGTGATTTCGCGCGCGAACGTCAGCGGCGGAATGCCGAGCAGTTGGGCGATCTGGCCATGGACGATGCCGGCGTAGCTGTCCCCGGCCTCGGTGGCACAGATCACCAAATCGAATTCGAGTTTCTTGATTGCGGCGGCCAGCAGTTTAGCCGTGGCGAGTGTGTCGGAACCGGCCACCGTGTCATCTAGAACATGGATCGCTGAGGTGACGCCCATCGCGAGGGCATTGCGGATGCCAATAGTCGCGTCGCTCGTTCCCATGGTCACGAGCGTCACCGCACCGCCAAGTTTTTCGGTCAGCCGCAGCCCTTCTTCGACGGCGCTGGCCGCCATCGGATCGAGCTCGTGGGGCACGCCTTTGCGAATCATGCGCTTGGTGTTCCCATCTAACTCGATCGTAACCGTACTGGCAGGAATAACCTTACCACAGACGACGACGTTCAATGTTCAGTTCTCCCTTGGTTGGAACTAACAGGTTACAGATACAACAAAGGCGCCTTTGCGGGCAAGGCGCCTTGTTGAATAAATGGCCGATTGTCGGCTAGCGGTTCAAAAGATTGTTAGGCCAACCACTCCTTAACGTTGCCATCCATGACTACGTCGAGGATTTCTTTACAGTCGGCGATCGCCTGATCGACGACCTTCTGATCATCCTTCAAGTGCGGCAAGCCAGTGCCGACGGCTTTTTTAATAGCCTGGATGAATTCTTTAAACTGCTGATCTAATGCCTCAGTGTTGGGTGCTGCGTCCATGGATTCCTCGATTCCAAATTATGTGTAGAGCCGGCCCTTGTTAGGATCGGGAATCGTTAGTCCCAACTTCGTCAACAAGGTGTCGATTTCTTCTTTGTACTGGGCACGGGCCACGGCATTGGGACGGCGCTTCAGTCCCCAGTGCATGTACCGTTCAGAGCGGTAAGATTTACTGTTGCCAAACATGTCGAGACCTTTGACGTACCAATAGTCGACCGCGTTTTGCGCACGCTCCTTACTTTCGCCGCCCTTGGCGGCCATTTCGGAGAGTGCGTTGACGCCGAAGTCGACATGCCCTTCTTCTTCCCGGATCATATCGGGATCCTCAACCAGGCGGGCCAGAGGCAGATAGGTGCAGCCGATGAACTCTTCGAGTTGGAAACGGCCTACCCGGTCAATCAAAGCACCGAACACCGCGTAGTCTTCCCAGGTTTGGATTTTGCCGCGGAACGCTTCGACGTAGCGATCCTGATTGGAACGGCTGAGAACGTAGGAAACATCGACGCCCATGTCGCCGGCGAGTTTGGCGATCTTACGATAGTGATCCAGCTCTTCGGCCGCCGTGCGTGCCACGATCAACTGATCGAGCTTGGTCGGTGCGTTGGGCAGCATGTCTCTGATATAAAGATTGGGGCCGCCGATCTCGCAGTCCGCTTGGATCGCGAGCACGCGGCGCAGCAAGTCCTGATACTCGGGGCCTTGCTTCTCGAAATCTTTTAACTCGATCTTGTCAGTGAACATCCGGCCCTCCTGAATTTAAGGTTAACGTTTGCGGGTAACTTATTGAAAATCAGTAACAAAAGAGCAAGGAGAAATCAACCGAAGAGGCGCCCGGGGTGCGCCTTTACAGAGCTCGTATTGTCCTCTACAGTCCGCACAAAAGCCTCAGGAGCGGACTGCGCTTTATGGGTGAAAACCTTACCCTACTGACCGACCTTTATCAGCTCACCATGGCGCAGGCTTATTTTCAGAGCCGGCGCGCGGGCGCGGCGACGTTTAGTTTGTTTGTGCGCACCTATCCGCAAAACCGCAGCTATTTCGTCAGCGCTGGTTTGCAGGATGTTTTGACTTATCTTTCCGAGCTGCACTTCGATGACACCGACATCGACTACTTGCGATCCAAGCGGTTGTTCGCGGATGACTTCCTTGAGTTTCTTCAAACGGTGCGCTTCACCGGCGAAGTCTGGGCGATTCCCGAAGGGCGGCTTTTTTTTCGAGATGAGCCGGTGCTAGAAATCACCGCGCCGATCATCGAAGCGCAGCTGGTCGAAACTTTCATTATCAACCAGGTCCAGCTGCAATCGCTCATCGCTACCAAGGCGGCGCGTTGTGTTCATGCGGCGCAGGGCCGGAGCGTCGTCGATTTTTCGCTGCGCCGCACGCACGGTAGCGACGCCGGGTTAAAAGTCGCGCGCGCGAGCTATCTCGCCGGTTTCAACGGCACCAGTAATGTTCTCGCTGGCCAGCGCTACGACTTGCCGATCGTCGGCACCATGGCGCATTCGTTCATTTCCAGTCATGAGCAGGAGATCGACGCGTTTCGTAGCTATGTGAAAAGTTTTCCGCACAACTCGATTCTCTTGATCGACACTTACGATACCCTTGCTGGCGCCCGTAAAGCAGTCACCGTGGCAAAAGAAATGGCGGCCCGCGGCGAAAAACTATTAGGCGTGCGCATCGATAGCGGCGATTTACTGCCGCTGGCGCGCGAGGTGCGCGGTATTCTCGACGAAGCTGGTCTTATGGACGTGAAGATCACCGGCAGTGGCGGTCTAGACGAATACGATCTTAGCGATTTTTCCCGAGCCGGGGCCGCCTTCGATAGTTATGGCGTCGGCACCAAGATGGGTACGTCGGCGGATGCGCCCTGGTGCGATATGGCGTACAAGCTGGTCGAGTACGGGAATCGGAGCGTCGTGAAGATGAGTCCCGGCAAAAGATCTTGGCCTGGTAAGAAACAGGTTTTTCGTTGCTTGGATAAAGAAGGCAAACTTCTCGGCGACGTCATTGGCATGCGCGACGATGTCTTTGCCGATGCCGAGCCGTTGTTGAAGAACGTTATGGCACGGGGAGAAATCACGGCGCCATTGCCATCGCTCGGAGCCACCCGCGAGCTTTTTCTGCAAGAATTCGCCTGTCTGCCGCAGCCTATCAGAGCGATTCGTAAGCCGGAAACTTACCCGGTGGAGTTTTCCCCGCGGCTGCAGGCGCTGCGGGCGGAAGTTGAACGGGATGTATTGGGCAAGCGGTGAAACCGCTCAATCGGCTTGAACGGCTGGAACAGGCTCAGAATTTAACTACCGCCGCGCCCCAAGCAAAGCCGGCGCCGAAAGCGTTGAGCAAGACGATATCGCCGGGCTTGATGCGCCCCTGTTTGCGCGCTTCGTCGAGGGCGACGGGAATCGATGCTGCCGATGTGTTGCCGTATTTGTCCAAGTTAACCATGACCTTTTCCATGGGCACGCCCAGACGCTCGGCCAAAGCGACGATGATTCTGCGATTGGCTTGGTGGGGCACTACCAGCGCGACCTGATCAACTGTGACACCTGCTTCGTCGAGGGCTTGGCGGCTGATGTCCTCCATGGAGCGGACGGCTAGTTTGAAGACCTCTTTGCCGTTCATGGCGATGGTGTGCTCGTTTTTGCGCACGGTATGCTCGGTCGCGGGATTAAGCGATCCGCCTGCCCGCACATATAGAGTCTTGGCATAAGAGCCGTCGGTGCGCAGTTTGGTGCTAAGAATGCCTTTGCCATTTTCTTCCGCTCTCAGGACGACGGCACCGGCGGCGTCGCCGAAGAGGATGCAAGTGCCGCGGTCTTGCCAATTGAGCACACGACTGAGAGTGTCTGAGCCCACCACCAGGGCGGTGTTGACCTGGCCGGTTTGGATGTAGACATCGGCCACCGACAGGGCGTTGATGAAACCGGAGCAGGCCGCGCTGACGTCAAAAGAAAAAACCCCGCGCGCGCCGAGCTTGTCTTCAAGCAAGCATGCAGAGCTGGGAAATGGATAATCGGGCGACACCGTGCCCATGATGATGGCGTCGAGATCCTTGGCCTCCATGCCGGCATCGGCCAGCGCGCGCTCGGCGGCGCGCAGCGCCATGTCGGCATTGCCTTTGCCTTCTTCCAGGATACGCCGTTCTTTAATGCCGGTGCGAGTGGTGATCCATTCGTCGCTGGTCTCGACGATTTTTTCCAGATCATGATTGGTGACGATCTTGCTGGGAATCTCCGACCCGGTTCCCAGGATGACGCTCCGGCGCTTCACACCGCTCATTGCGCCCTCCGAAAGATCACACACGCGTTGGTGCCGCCGAAGCCGAAGGAATTGGAAAGCGCCACATCGATGGCCGCCTTGCGCGCCTGGTTCGGCACGTAGTCAAGGTCGCATTGGGGGTCGGGGTTTTCATAATTGATGGTCGGCGGAATCACGCCATGGTGCAGTGCCAGCACGGCATAAACTCCCTCCACCGCGCCGGCTGCACCGAGCAGGTGGCCGGTCATTGATTTCGTCGAGCTCACCGGGAGCTTTGCGGCCCCTTCGCCAAAGACCGTCTTGATCGCGGTGGTTTCGTTGGCGTCGTTGTATTCCGTCGATGTGCCGTGGGCATTGATATAGCTAACGTCGCTGGGCGCGATTTGCGCGTCCTTGAGCGCCAAGCGCATGCAGCGCGCTGCGCCTTCGCCCTCGGGCGCCGGTGCGGTCATGTGATGGGCGTCGCCGTTGGCGGCGTAGCCGATGATCTCTGCGTAAATCTTCGCGCCGCGGGCCAGCGCATGTTCGCGCTCTTCGAGAATCAAAATGCCGGAGCCCTCGCCGATGACAAACCCATCGCGCTCGGCGTCAAAAGGCCGACTCGCGCGCTCGGGCTCGTCGTTGCGCGTCGACAGCGCCTTCATCGCGGAAAAACCACCGACCCCTAACGGTGTGATCGCCGCCTCGGCGCCGCCGGTAATCACCGCATCTTGCACGCCGCGCCGGATCATGTGATAGGCCTCGCCGATGGCGTGGGTGCCGGACGCGCACGCTGAGGTCGGCGTGAAATTAACGCCCTTGGCGCCGTAGCGGATCGCCACATGGCCGGGCGCCAGGTTGGAAATTACTTTGGGAATAAAAAACGGCGAGATCTTGCGCGGGCCGCCCGCCATCAAGGCTTCCTTGGTGACTTCTAAAGTATCGAGCCCATTCATGCCGACGCCGATTATGACGCCAACGTTTTCGGCGTATTCCCCTTCGATTTTCAGGCCGCTGTCGTTCATGGCCTGGGCGGTGGCCCCGAGCGCATACTGGATGAAGAGATCCATTTTTTTGATCTCTTTGGGTTCGATGTAATCCTCCGCCTTGAAGTCCGGCACCTGGCCAGCGATCTTCGAAGCGAAGGCATCGGCGTTGAACCGGTCGATCTTGCGAATGCCGGAGCGGCCGGCCATGAGGGCTTGCCAGTTTTTTTCGACACCGGAGCCCAGGGGTGAAACTAGACCAAGGCCTGTAACCACAACTCTGCGTTGCTCAGTCGTGCTCATTCCGTAACCAGCTTGTAATGGATTTGCCCATGAAAATAGATCAGAGCTCCCCAAGGGTCAACAGCTTTGCGCGAAATTCCTCAAGTGTTTTGAGCGCTTGGAGTAGATCGAGAGGAACTTAAAGTAACCGATAGGGTTCATGGCGGAGGCGAATCGTACGGATCAACGGTTCTATATGGGGAGCCTGCGCCGGTGCGACCGCTTGCGTTGGCGGTTTTTGCATGGTGGTCAAAACCGCGCCGACCGAGTCGCGCAACGCCGCGAGATCGTAGCCGCCTTCCAGCAAAAAGGCGATGCGCGACTGCGCCGAGTCCTGCGCCAGTTGCAACAACAGCTGGGCCATGGCGCCAAAGCCTTGCTCGGTGACGCCCATGCCGCCCAATGGATCGCGTCGGTGCGGGTCGAAGCCGGCAGAAACCAAAATCCACTCGGGTTGAAACTGGTTGGCCTTGGGCACGATCAATTCTTGAAAGGCGCGCAAATACTCGGCGTCGCAGCAGCCGGCAGGCAGCGGAATGTTGAGTGTGTAGCCTTGGCCGGCAGCGGCACCGATTTCATGGATCGCGCCGCTGCCGGGATAATAGGGAAACTGATGGGTTGACACAAACAGCACGGCAGGGTCTTGGTAAAATGCCGCCTGGGTGCCGTTGCCGTGGTGCACGTCCC
This sequence comes from Deltaproteobacteria bacterium, assembly GCA_016874755.1. NCBI lineage: Bacteria > Pseudomonadati > Myxococcota > Myxococcia > Deltaproteobacteria bacterium. The sequence continues at coordinate 16,307 of VGTH01000029.1, forward strand.
AGTCGACGATCAGCACGCGCCGCGCGCCGTGCACGCGTTTGAGATATTCCGCGCCAACGGCGATTGTGTTGAATAAGCAAAAGCCCATGGCGCGATCGTGCAAGGCATGATGACCCGGGGGCCGTACGAGGGCAAAACCGTTGTCGATCTCCTTGGCGGCGATGGCGTCGATCAGCCGCAGCAGCCCGCCGGTGGCGAGCAAAGCGACGCCGAAGGAGTCGCGACAGGTGACCGTGTCACCGTCGAGCGCGTATTGATTTTTCTGCGACGTGGCAGCGACGAGTTTCAAGTAATCGGCGCTGTGGCAAGCTTCGATCTCGCCGCGGGTGGCGGCGCGCGGCGGCATGAGCTGAAACTTCGCCGCATCGAGCTCGTGAGCCATGTCGAGTAAGACTTTGATTCTTTCCGGCCGCTCGGGATGGAACTCGCCCGGCTCGTGCTTCAAATATTCGTCATCAACCACGACGGCAGTCTGCGCCATGACTTCAAGCTAACACTGTTGCCGCGCAGTTGCCAAGCTCAGCAAAATCACTTAGCTTAACTGCATGTTTGGCATCGGCGGTCCCGAACTGTTGTTGATTCTGGCGGTGGCCCTGATCGTTCTCGGTCCAAAGAAGCTCCCGGAGTTGGCCAAAACGTTGGGTAAAGGTTTGGCCGAGTTTCGCCGCGCCACCGATGAGCTGAAAGACGAGTTCCGCAAAATCGAGAGCGAAGTCGAACCGCCTGCAGTGGTGGCCACTAAAGACGATCCGTTTCTCAACATGCCGCCGGAAACCGCCACACCGCCGCCAGCGCCGACGCCTGCCGCTGAGAAAAAGTGACCATGCCGTCGGCTGAAGGGGAGGGCCAGGGACATTCCCCGGGACATCCAGTGGATGTCCAGATGCCTTTTACTTCTCACCTGGGCGAGCTGCGCTCCCGTCTGGTCAAGTCCGTCATCGCCATTGCCATCGGTTTTGTCGGTTGTTTCTACGCCGTCGACGGTATTTTTACCGTCTTGGCAGCGCCGCTGCGGCGCCTGCAAATCCCCGGCCTGACTTTGATCGGTACCGCCGTAGCCGAAGCTTTCTTCACCAAAATGAAAGTGGCTTTTGTCGCGGCGATCGTGGTCGCGCTGCCGGTTCTACTTTGGCAAGGCTGGCAATTTGTCGCGCCGGGCCTCTATGAACACGAGAAACGCTACACGCGAGCTTTCGTCGCCTGCGGTTCGCTGTTTTTTCTTGCCGGCGCGGCGTTTTGTTATTTCGTCGTAATCGAGCAAGGTTTGGAATTCATGCTGCGGCACTATGAGAGGATTCAGGTGCAGCCGTTGATCCAGGTGGGCGACTATCTGACGCAGGCGGCGCGGTTGGTACTTGCCTTTGGCGCAATGTTTCAGCTGCCGGTGGCGGCTTTTTTTCTCGCCCGAGTTGGCGTGATCGATCACAGATTTTTGATCAAACACAGCCGCTACGCGGTGGTCGTTATCACCATTCTGGCGGCCATCCTGACGCCGCCCGATTTCATATCGATGATTTTCTTGATGGTGCCGCTGTTTGTGCTTTACGGGGTGAGTATCGGGGTGGCTTATCTGGCGCGCGCCAGAATGAACCGCCTTGAAAGAGAAGCCGAATGAAAAAAGGCCAACCGGTGGGTTGGCCTTTTTGGCAGACACAAGATAGACGAAAACGGCTAACTGTCGTCGTTGATAAACGCACAAGCGGCGAACACCGTGGTCCAAAGGCCGTCTTTGTTGCCGATGGCCGATTGGGTGATGTTCGATGTTCGGACGATCTTGCCGGACATCTTGAATAAATTTTCCCGTTCGTCCCACGCGGTGTCCGGATCGAACTCGATGCCCAACGTGGTCGCCAACATGCTCGCCGCCAGGTCTTCCGCGTACTCGCCGGCCTTCTCTTCAGTCTCGCCAAAGGAGTGGTGCTCGGATAAATAGCCGTGCTGTTCCTGATCCGCAGGGATCGCAACACCCACCGAAGCCGCCACCAGCCGGTTGGGCTCGTTGGTGCTTTCGCGATCATAGACGGAGAAGACAATCTCGCCGGGGCGCAAGAGTTTCGTGCCTTCTTCTTTGGAGATCCGTTTGCAGTAGGGCGGATAGATGCTCGAGACGAGCACCAGGTTGCAGTAAGCCAAACCCGCTTGGCGCAACGCCAACTCGAAGGACGCTAGCTTTTCTTTATGGACGCCCACACCTTTGGTGAAAAAACATTTCTTAGGAATCATGGTGCGCGTGCTATAACATGAAACGAAAAAACCTACAAGAATTCGGCCGGCTGACGAGGGAAAAGAAAAAATCCTAGTCTCACCGCGTTCCGAATTTCTTTCCTCATTCGACAATCACCAGCACCGCGCCGCCTTCCACCGTGTCGCCGGGCTTCACTTTGATTTCTTTGACTTCGCCGGCGATCGGGCTATGCACTTCGTTTTCCATCTTCATCGCCTCGACGATCACCAAGCCCTGACCTTTCTCCACAGCGTCGCCTTCGGCCACCAGCAGCGCAATGATTTTGCCCGGCATGGGCACGGAGACTTTTTGCCGACCCTGCAGGGCGGCGCCGCTTGCTTCGCCGACGCGCACGCGCCGCTCATCCAATAGGTTGATATGATAAACGCGCCCGTCCACTAGCACGCGGTACTCGTCTTCGCTGTTGTCGACCTCGATCTCGAAGGACCGATTGTCGACGATCAGCGAATAATTGGTGCGCCCGGTTTTTTTGCCATCGACTACGAATTCGTGGCCGTCGACGTTGACCCGGTAAACGGACTTGCCGCTTTCTTCGATTTCGACGGTGTAGGATTGTTCGCCCAACTTTGCGATGAAGGCCATAGCTATTCGCTCAGGGGTTCGGCTTCAAACTCTCGCCGTGGGTCCAAGCCGGATCGCTGCCGATCACGATCTTTTCCAGCCCCGGGCCGCGGTGCGCAACGCGCTCCGCTTGCCCTGCTCGCGCCACTTGGAGGGCTGGGCGGCGCGGTTGGCCAACAGCCCGATGGTGTTTTCTTGCTCGCGGTGCAAAGCGGCGATGGCCGCCGAAGCGAGCGCAATGTCTTTGTGCGGGAAGACCTCTTCTTTGTTCATGTTGCGGTATTCTTCGTCGATGAAACCGGTGCTGAAATCCCCCGACATGAAGCGTGGGTGGCGCAGGATCCATTGATGAAATGAAATGTTGGTTTTGATGCCGCGCACTTGATACTCGCGCAGGGCGCGGCGCATGCGTAAGATCGCTTCGATGCGATTTTCGCCCCAGGTGATCAATTTGGCGATCATCGGATCGTAGTAGATCGGCACCTCGGCGCCCTCATACACACCGCAATCATTGCGCAGGCCGAGGCCCTCGGGCAGACGCAATCCTTCGATCTTGCCGGGGCAGGGCATAAATTGATTCTCAGCGTCTTCGGCGTAGATGCGGCACTCGATGGCGTGACCGGTCTGCGTAATGTGCCGCTGGCGCCAGGGTAAGTAGCCGCCGGCGGCGATCTCGATCTGCGCCTTGACCAGATCGATGCCGACCACCCGTTCAGTGACGGCGTGCTCCACCTGCAGGCGCGTGTTCATTTCGAGGAAATAGAAATTTTGCTCTTGATCCAAAAGAAATTCCAGCGTGCCGGCGCCGACGTAGCCGACGGCGCGCGCCCCTTGGATGGCGATGCGGCCGATGCGCCGGCGCGTGCGGTCTTCCAGGCCCGGCGCCGGCGACTCTTCGATGACTTTTTGATGGCGCCGCTGGATCGAGCACTCACGATCGTATAGGTGAATCACCCGGCCATACTTGTCGGCGAGAATCTGAATTTCGACGTGGCGCGGCTTCTCGATAAACTTTTCGACATAAAGGCGTGGATCGCCGAACGACGAAGCTGCTTCGGAGCCCACCGCGCGATACGCTGACGAGACTTCCCGGCGTGCGCGCACCAACCGCAAACCCTTGCCGCCGCCGCCGGCCACGGCTTTCAACATGCAGGGGTAGCCGATCTTCTCCATCGTTTGCAGGACTTCTTCTTCGGTGCTGAGAATTCCTTCCGAGCCCGGCACCACCGGCACGCCGGCCGCTTTCATCACTTCGCGCGCTTTCACTTTGTCGCCCATCTGATCGATGACTTCCGGCGACGGGCCGATGAAGACGATGCCTTCGTCTTTGCAGCGCTGCGCGAACTTGGCGTTCTCCGCGAGAAAGCCGTAGCCCGGATGAACCGCTTCGGCGCCGCTCTTTTTGCAGACGTCAATGATTCGATCGATGACAAGATAGCTCTGCGCCGAGGGCGCGGGGCCGATTGGGTAGGCGTAGTCCGCGTATTTGACGTGGAGCGATTCGCGGTCGGCTTCGGAGTAAACCGCGACAGTCTCGATATCGAGCTCGCGGCAGGCGCGGGTGATGCGCACGGCGATTTCGCCGCGGTTGGCGATTAGTATTCGCTTGAACATTTTTGACGAAAAGCCGTATAGGCAACCGGCGTGAGGCAACAGGCAACAGTAAGAATCGGAGAGGATGTCTTCCGCCTGCTGCCTGTGGCCTGTTGCCTATGGCCTATTTTAGAGCGGAATATTCCCATGCTTCTTCGGCGGATTGTGGTCTTGCTTGTTTTTGAGCATCTCCAACGACCGGATCAACGTCGGGCGCGTATCCTCGGGATAAATAATCGCATCGATGTAGCCGGCTTCGGCGGCTTTGAACGGGTTGGCAAAAGTCTCGCGGTAGTTGGCGATCTGCTCTTCGCGCGCTTTGGCCGGGTCGCTGGCTTTTTGCAGAGCTTCACGGAAGACGATGTTGATGGCGCCCTCCGGACCCATGACGGCGATTTCGCCGGTGGGGTAGGCGAGATTGACGTCGCCGCGCAGGTGTTTGCTGGCCATGACAATGTAACCGCCGCCGTAGGCTTTGCGTGTGACGATGGTGATTTTCGGCACGGTCGCCTCGGCGTAGGCGTAGAGCAATTTCGCGCCGTGGCGAATAATGCCGTGATACTCTTGATCGGTGCCCGGCAGAAAACCCGGCACGTCGACGAATGTCACGATCGGAATATTGAAGCAGTCGCAGAAGCGAATGAAGCGCGCGGCTTTGACCGACGCGTTGATGTCGAGGCAGCCGGCCAATGCGTTGGGTTGATTGGCAACGATGCCGACCGGGCGGCCGCCCAGGCGCGCAAAGCCGACGAGAATATTGTGAGCGAACTCGCGCTGCACTTCGTAGAAGTAGCCTTCGTCGACCACGGCAGCGATTAATTCTTTCATGTCATAGGGGCGGTTCGGATTGTCCGGCACCAGATCGCGCAGCCGTTTGTCGCGCCGCAGCGGATCGTCGGGGGTCGAGCGAAACGGCGGGTCTTCCTGATTATTGCTGGGCAGAAAGCTCAGTAGCTCGCGCATCATGACCAAACAATCTTTTTCGGTATTGGCCGTGAAGTGGCAGACGCCGCTCTTGCTGCTATGGGCTTCGGCGCCGCCGAGGGCCTCTTTGGTGACATCTTCATGGGTGACGGTCTTGATGACGTCCGGCCCGGTGATGAACATATAGCTATTGGTCTTGGCCATGAAGATAAAATCGGTCACCGCCGGCGAATAGACCGCGCCACCGGCGCACGGGCCGAGGATTGCGGTCAGCTGCGGCACGACGCCCGAAGCCATCACGTTGCGCTGAAAGATTTCGCCGTAGCCGGCCAAGCTGTCGACCCCTTCTTGAATGCGCGCGCCGCCGGAGTCGTTGATGCCGATGATCGGCGCGCCGTTCTTCATTGCCAAATCCATGACTTTGCAGATCTTGTCGGCGACCACTTTGCTCAAGCTGCCGCCGAAAACCGTGAAGTCTTGGGAGTAGACGTAAACCAGCCGGCCGTCGATGGCGCCGTAGCCGGTGACCACTGCGTCGCCGAGAAATTTTTGTTTGTCGAGGCCAAAATCGGTGCAGTCGTGGGTGCGCAGCTTGTCCATTTCAACGAAGCTGCCGCTGTCGAGGAGAATATCGAGGCGCTCGCGCGCCAACAGTTTGCCTTGTTCGTGCTGGCGTTTGGCGCGCTCCGAGCCGCCGCCCGCTTCGGCGCGCTGATTCAAGTCGCGCAACTTGTCGACGTTATCGATGGCCATCGAGAAAAACTTTCCTTGGATGAAGAATTGAACCCTCACCCGCCCGGCGAGTGCCGCGATCATAACAGACACGGTCCATGAGTCAAACGAATTTGGCCTCGACAGCGGGCAAGAATACCTTGAAGTTGTGCGGGGGAATTGTTAGCCTTCTTAAACAATACTTTAGTAAGTGTTAAGCCGCACAAAAATGTTCGATGTAAAAAATCGCCAACGCAAATCCGTCGCGGAAGTGGCACCAGAAGACTCCCACAAATTGAAAAGTGACGAAGCGCTCTTGCTGGTTTCGGCGAGCGAGGGCGATTCGAACATGCTGTATGCGGTGGGTTTTTTCGTGCCCGACCCGTTTATCTTCTTTGCGCACAAAGAGACGAGCTTTGTCGTCATGAGCGATTTGGAGATCGATCGCGCCAAGAAGCAGTCGCGCGCCGATAAAGTGCTGTCGCTGTCGGCGTATCAGAAAAAGCTTCGCAAGGCCGGCAAAGTGCCGGCGATGATCGATATTCTCGATTTGATCTTTCGCGAGCGGGGCATTCGCAAGTTGATCGTGCCGGCAAATTTTCCCGCGCTTTTGAGCGATCAGCTGCGCGCCAAAGGGTTTAGCGTGCAAATCCGCCGCGATCCGTTTTTTGCGGAGAGGGAAACTAAGAACAACATCGAAGTAAAACAAATCACCGAGTCGCTGCGCATCGCAGTACTCGGCCTCGAAGCGGGCATCCGGCTGCTCAAACGCACCCAGCCCAAGCGCGACGGCTACCTTTATGTCAACGGCACGCGCTTGACGTCGGAGATGCTCAAGACCGCCGTCAACACGACGATCATGGCGCAGGGCTGGCTGCCGAGCCACACGATTATCTCTTCCGGCAACCAGTGCGTCGATCCGCATCATGAAGGCACTGGGCCGATCAAGGCGAACACTTCGATCATCTTCGATATCTTTCCGCGCTCGCAGAAAAACGGCTACTTCGGCGACTTGAGCCGCACGGTGGTGCGCGGGCGGGCCTCGGAAACGTTGAAAGAAATGTATGCCACGGTGCAGGCTGGCCAGCAGATCGGCTTTGACTTGATCCGCGCCGGCATCAACGGCCGTGAAGTGCATCAAAAAATTCTCGACCTGTTCGCCGCGCGCGGCTTTAACACGGGCCGCATCGGCGGCCGCATGCAGGGATTTTTTCACGGCACCGGCCATGGCCTGGGCCTCGACATCCACGAAGCGCCGCGCATCGCACCGGTGGACGCAACGCTGAAGACCGGCCACGTCGTCACGGTGGAGCCGGGGCTCTATTACATAGGCCTGGGCGGCGTGCGCCTGGAAGACGTTGTCGTCGTCAAAGACAAAGGCAACCGCAACCTCACCGACTGCCCGCAGTTCTTGGAAGTATAGGTTTAGAGTTTCGGGTCTCGTGTTCCGAGTTTTTCGCCCGTTGTTAGCTTTGCTGTCCGCGGTACAGCCCCGTTCTTGGACCAATCGAACATGAGCGTTGATCGGAATCGGGTTGCGCAACTGGTAGAGTCTCTCAATTCTTCGGACAAACCCAAAATTCGCGCCGCCGTCGATGCGTTAACCCCTCTAGCCTTACAATCCGAAGCGCTACGATCTCAACTCGAGGGGTTACTGAACCAAGCCCAGTCTAACCGCTGGCCGATCGCCTACATTCTTGGTCAATTGCCCGAGCCGTCCGGTGCGGTGATTCGATCGCTACTCGCCGGGCTCGACCATCGTGAACCTGACATCCGCTGGGCGATCGCGCTGCTACTGAACCGCATTGCCAAGAGCCATGGCGAACTTGTGACTTGGTTCATGGACCTGCTCACCAGCGGGACGGTCAATCAAAAACGCATGGCGATTTATTGCTTGCGCGATTTGGAATTGGAGGACGCTGAGAGTCTGCTGGCCATGGTGCGAGCTGTGTGCGACGTCGACGCAACGGTGCGGGTGGCGGCTATTACAAGCTTAAAAAGACGCCGCGATGCCGGAGCCAGCGAACGCGATGATCTGCTACAAAGGTTTCTGCACGACGATGACTTGCGGGTGCGCAACGCTGCGGCGATTACCTTGGCCAACTTGGGCTCGCCTTCCGTTGAGTTGATGCAAGCGCTGCAGGCCGCGGCGGCGGGAGAAAATGCGCAATTAAAAAAATCCGCTGAAGTCGCGCTTGCGATTCTGTACAAACAGTAGCCAGTTGGGCGCAATTCATCGCGCCCTTACATCTTAACGATTGGCGGTTGTTTAAAATGATAGGGGCCGCCAAGCTTGCGCCGGGCGGCCCCGTAGGTGGACTGAGGGGAATTCCCAGGCTCTAGGCCCGAATTCCCTTCACAGAAATCCGCCTAGAGCCTAAGTCTCAGCCACCTCACAGTCAGTACATTTATCAATCATGTCTGGACCACCTCCTTTCCCTGTTCACCACGAAGTGTAAGGAAGCAGTCACGATCTGTCAACAAGAAAGTTGGGCTGGGCTCAGATTTGTCGGTCGGCCTAGCCCGGATTATTCATCGCTGCGGCGCGATCGAAGTGAAACTCTTCCGGAGCGAAGGCAACAGATATCCGCTTCGACGCCGCCTTGTAGGGGCGACCGGCGGTCGCCCTGCTCTGCGAATCGCAGTGGAAAGGTCGAAGAGATGCCCAGCATCGGCGAATTAAACCGAACGATTTGCGCTGATGCCTGCGCTCCTCCAGAGTTCCACTTCGATCGACACAGTGTCATCGGTTTTCCCGGTCGCATGAATAATTCGGGCTAGCGGGCTTTGTCGATCTCTTGCATTAGCGATGCGTCGACGAATTGGCTGGGGTTGGCGCCAATGCCTTCCTTGCCAAGGGTCTTCAGCAAGTGACGCACGCCTTCGAGGTCGACGTGAATTGATTTCTGGAGATGCTTTTGCCCGTAGACAAGTGCGGCGCATCGTTTCTTAGTGCAGCGGCGCCGCGCTTTCGCCCGAGTTGGCGGTCTGTTCGGCGCGCCGGCCTTGAACGACGTAGGTCATGTAGATGCAGTCGGCCATTACGCGGCGCATGTTGTTTTTCATGATCTGGGCGTTGATGCAGGCTTCCTGCAGCTCTTTGGTGTCGGCGTACTTTTTGAGAATCTCTTTTCGGATCACGCCATGCTCGACGTCGACGTCGGCGTGGAGCTTATAAAATGTCAGCGCGTCGTCTGCTACCCATTGGTAGTGTTTGCGAAAGATATCCAGATCGCGCGTCATTGCCTTGGCCGTGTCGTCGCCCTCGGAGACGGCGACGCCGAGCAGCCAAGAGGTTTTGAACGCGGCGTTGGCAAACGCGTCAACCGCGAACTTAACACCGTAGAGCGGCTCGGAGTGTTTCACGAAGTCGCGGTTCATGCCCATGCCGACGCAGACGTCGAGCCAATATTCCGGATGGGGCTTGCCGGATTTGCCGATCAAATCTTCGCCTTCTTCTTCGATGGCCTTGGGCAGCCACATGCGGCGCACGTCCACGTGCGGGCAGTTGTAGAGAATCGAGTACTCTTTCACCGGCACTTGCTTGGTGAAGTAGTAGCGTTCTTTGCCCCAGCCTTGCAGCTGTTCGCGCGTGCACTTGCCGTTGCGGAACAGTTCATCCCACGGGTGCTGCGGCGAGTTCTGGTGATCGAGGCGGTTGACTTCGAAGAACTTGTCGATGAATTCGTCGGCGCCGAGTTTGCGGTCCAGAGTGAACATAGAAATGACTCCTTCGGGTGGCAGAAAGCGGAACGGATTTACCACGGAGACACCAAGTCTGGGGCTCGTGTCTCGTGATCGTGGCTCGTGCTCGCCGGAAAATCCGAAACGAACACGAGCACGAGCGACGAGCCACGATAGTTCCTCGTGGTGAACGTCAATCTGCTTGTTCGCGATAGTGGCCGATGGCGTCCATCAACGGCCGGTCGTTCATGACAAAGAAGATCGCCGGATCTTTCGCGGTGTTCTCATGGCGGTGGCTCTGCCAGAGCGGCACGACGAAGGAGTCGCCTTGTTCCCATTCGAATTTCTGGTCGCCGACGTAGCTAACGCCGCTGCCGCGCCAGACATGATAGATGTCGGAGCTCGTGTGTTTGTGACTTTTAGTCTTTTCTCCCGGGCGCAGCATGTGGACCTGGCAGTCCATGGTTGGCAGCGTCGGCCCGCCAGTAGCAGGGTTGGCATAGTTGAGCACGATGCCATTGTACAGGTCGCCGGGCTGCTCGCCGACGGCGTGCAGAGCTTTTTCAGTGTCGGCCCATTTGTAGCAAAACGCCGGAGGCTGAACCGAGTTTTGTTTCATCCAGGCGGGGCGCAGCGCGCCGGTGGTGGCCAGGGTGTAGCCCTCCGGCCGTGTGACGGTTTGTTTCCTGCGCCCGTCGGGCTCGTGAAAATCGGTTTCGAGCAGACGAACCAGCGGCGCATCGAGACCATCGAGCCACATCATCGGCTCGACGCGGTTCTCGTGATCGTGCCAGGTCCAACTCGGCGTGGTGACGAAGTCGCCTTCGCCGATCTCGAACGCTTCGCCTTCGACGATCAGCCGAGTGCCGTGACCTTTTAAGATAAACCGAATGGCGCCGGCCATGTGGCGGTGCGACAGCGCGTCTTCGCCCGGCTTGAGTAGCTGAAGATTCAACACCAATGTGCGCGTCGTGCCGTTCTTGAGCGATGGATTCCACATTTGAATCACCCGGCGAAATGAGACATCCAAACCGACGACGTCGCCAGCTTTTTCCATGAGCGCGAACATGTCCTTGCCTTTCCAATGACAGGCGCCGAAAGAAGGCACCGGCTCGCGCTTGACGTCGCCCTGGACGTTTTGCCAGTAGCCTTTGAAACTTTTGCTTTCCAGTTCTTTCTCAAACGCTTGAAGTGCTTCGGATGCCATAGCTCATCTCCGCGGGTTAAGTGGCTCAATCTAGCTCGATTTAAGCGCAGCTTGCAAGGCGAGCGGCGCGAAGCGCGTACCGAAGGGATTGAACGGCTGGAACCAACTGGGTTTGGTTACTCGATGTTCTTAACCGTGATCATGTTGGTGCTGCCGGTGACGTGCAGCGGCAAACCGGCGGTGATGGCGACCAGGTCGCCGCGTTTGACCACACCGGATTCCACCGCTTTGCGCTGCAGCATGCGCACCATTTCGTCGGTGCTTTTGAAGCCGTTTACTTTGATGGGATGGGTGCCCCAGACCAGGCAGAGCATTTTGACTGTCTGCGGGTCGGGACTGACGGCGATGAGCGGTTGGGTTGGGCGATAGCGGGCGATCAAGCGCGCAGTGCTGCCAGAGGTCGTGGGAATCAGGAAAGCCTTTACGTGGAGATCGCGCGCCAGTGAGATCGCGCCTAGACTGATCGCCTCGGGAATCGTTTTCTCCAAACCTTCGAAGCGCCGGCGCGGCTCGAGAATCTTTTCGGTTTCCTCGGCGACCTGTGCCATGATGCGCACCGCATCGAGGGGATATTCGCCGGCCGCGGTTTCTTCCGAGAGCATCAAGGCGTCGGTGCCGTCGAGAATGGCGTTGGCGATGTCGGTGATCTCAGCGCGGGTCGGCCGCGGGTTCCACACCATCGAGCGCAGCATCTGAGTAGCGGTGATCACCGGTTTGCCGAGGTGATTGGCTTTGCGAATCATGTCCTTTTGCACGGTGGGGATGCGCTCCTGGGCGATCTCCAGGCCGAGATCGCCGCGCGCGACCATCAAGCCATCGACGGCGTCAAGAATAGCATCCAGATTATCCAGCGCTTCGTGCTTTTCGATCTTGGCGATGAGCGGCAGTTTGCCGCCGAGCTTTTTCATTTCCCGGCGCGCGTAGTGAATGTCTTCGGCGGTGCGCACAAAGGAGAGGCCGACAATATCCACGTTGTTCTCGATGCCGAAGGCGAGATGCTTCTTATCCTCCGCCGTCAGCGCGCGAATGTTGAGCGTGCTCTTGGGAAAGTGAATGCCCTTGTGCGAGCCGAGGATGCCGCCGACGATGATCTTGCACTTGACCTCTTGTCCGCTCACTTGCTCGGCCTCGAGCTCGATCTCGCCGTCGCCGAGCAAGATCGGGTCGCCTTTTTTCACCGCGTCGGTCAGGCCGGCAAAATTGACGGAGACAGCGAGCTCGGAGCCCAACACTTTGCGGCGCGTCAGCACGAAAGGTCGGCGGTTCTGTAGCCGCACGCGGTCGCCGGCGACAGAGCCAATGCGAATCTTTGGACCCGGCAGATCTTGGAGAATCGCAACCGGTTCGGCGAGCTTGCGTTCGAGTTGGCGAATTTTTCGGATGACGCGGCGGTGCGATGTGTAGTCGCCATGGCTGAAGTTCAGGCGGGCGACATTCATGCCGGAACGAATGAGCCCTTCGATCATTCTGTCCGATGAGGTCGCCGGCCCAATCGTGCAGACGATTTTGGTTTTGCGCATTTTGAGTAATGTACACGAGAGTGGGTGGGAATCAATGAAGTTTCGGGTTCCGTGTTACGAGTTTCGGGTTTGACGAACCCAAAAACGCGACCGAGCTCCGAATAACTCGAAACCCAAAACCCAAAACTCAAAACTAGATGCCGGACCCGGTCCGTTTCAGTCGCGGGTCGAGAATGTCGCGGAGCGCGTCGCCGAGCAGGTTGATGCCAAGCACTGTGACGAAGATGCACAGCCCGGGAAACAGCGGCAGCCACCAGGCGGTGCTGATATAAATGCGCGCGTCGGCCAGCATGGTGCCCCAGGTGGGAATGCTCGGCGGCACGCCGACGCCGAGGAAGCTCAAACTCGCTTCGGCGATTATGGACGAAGCCATGGCAAAGGTGCCGATCACCAAGGAGGTTTGTATCAAATTGGGAATAATGTGACGGACGATTATTTTGAGATTGCCCGAGCCGAGGGACTGCGCCGCGGTGACGAAGTCGCGCGCGCGCAAAGACAGCGTTTGCGCGCGCACGACGCGGCAATAGGGAATCCAGCGCTGGGCGATCAACGCAAGGATAAGATTGAATAGTCCCTGGCCGAGAAAGGCCATGATGGTGATGCCGAGCAAGAGCGGCGGAAAGGCCCAAACGACTTCGACCAATTTCTGAATCAGGAAGTCGACCTTGCCGCCGAAATAGCCGGAGATGGCGCCCAGGCTGATGCCGACGAAGCCCGAGATAAAAACCACAGCGAAGGCGACCAGCAGCGAAATCCGCGCGCCGTAAATGACGCGGCTCAAAATATCGCGTCCTAGATTGTCGGTGCCGAGCACGTGCTGCGCGCCCATGCCTTGGGGCGCGCGCATCATCGCTGTCAATTCCTGTTTGTTCGGGTCATGGGGCGCAATCAGCGGGCCGAAGACGCCAATGAAGATGAACGCCAGCACGATCAAGCCGCCGGTGAAGGCTTTGGCATTGAGCCGGGCGAAAAAGCGCGTCAGCAAGCCGGCTTTTTCTTCAGTAGCGGATTCGAGGGTCAATGACTGCATAGAGTGCGTCGATGATTAAGTTGATAGTGACAAACGCCATTGTATAGGTCATCACCAGACCGGTCACCAGTGGATAGTCGCGCGCGTTCAGCGCCGTGATCAACAAGCTGCCGCTGCCCGGCCAGGCGAACACGGTCTCGACAATGATTGAGCCGCTGAGCAGCGTGCCCAACTCCAGCCCGACCACGGTGACGACGGGGATCAAGGCGTTGCTCGTGACATGACGCCAGACGACTTTTTGTTCCTGCAGGCCCTTGGAACGAGCGGTGCGCACGTAGTCTTCGTTCATGACTTCCAAAATTGACGAGCGCGTCACGCGCATCAATATTCCCAACATATTTACGCCCAATGCTAATGCCGGCATGAAGATATGGGTCAGAGCGTCCCAGACCGCGCGCCAATTATTCTGCCGAATGCTGTCGAAAATGTAAAAACCGGTCTGGTCCGGCCCAGCGATGCCATAGGTGCTGCGGCCCGAGGTGGGCAAGATATTCAAGATGCCGGCGAGGAAAAGTATCAGCATGATCGCCAGCCAAAAGCTCGGCATGCTGATGCCGAATAGGCCGCAAGTGGTACCGAGATTGTCGATCCACGAATTCGGCCGAGAGCCCGCCCATACACCGAGCGGAATCGCCAGCAGCGTCGCGATTAGAATCGCGAAGCACGCGAGCTCGATGGTGGCCGGCAGGCGCGTTCTGATCACCGAGGTGACCGGCTCGGCATACTTGAACGATTTGCCAAAATCGCCGGTGGCCGCCGACTTCAAGAAGCGCCAGTATTGAACATAGATCGGCTGATCCAACCCCCAGCGCTCTTTGGCTTTGGCTACCTCCGCGGCATTAGTCTCTTCTCCGAGCAGCATCAAAGTCGGATCGCCCGGCGCGGCGTGGATCAGCAGGAACACCAGCAAGCTGATCAGCAGCAGCACGGGAATCGTGCCGGCGAGGCGGCGGGAGAGATAAGTGACCATAGGAGTCGCTTCACCCTATCTTTACTTGCGGCTTTGTCAAACGGGGACTGGGAAATCGGTGTTGGAACCCAACACTCCTGGACGCCGTCGGCTGTGCCGCTAACTGTTTCTGCCAATGAAGCTGCGCAGCATTTCATTGAACTCCGCCGGATGCTCGCGGTACGAGAAGTGGCCGGCGCGGTTGTAGATATACATGCGCGAGTCGGGCGTGTTGCGCGTGATCAAATCGAAGAGCGCGTAGCCCTGGTCGATGGTGGCCGTCGGATCTTGGTACGACCATGCGAGGAGCGTCGGTTTGCCTAAACCGCGGTCGCGGATGATGCCTAATGTCTCGTCTTTTTGTCGCGCCAGGTGGGGCAGAAAGCGCGTGATGCGTAGTCCCGTCTCTTCCATCTTGCGCACCGCTTCTTGATACTTGGGCAAGGCGGCGACGCGCATCATCACGTCGAGCCACTGCTCGGTGATATGCTCGTGGCCGAAGGAATATTTTTGCAGGACCCAGCGCTGGCTGTCGCGGGAAAGCCGCGGCTGCGGGGGATTGGCCATCACGGTTTCGTTTTTGCTGATGCCGGGTGCGAGCGTGTTGGTGTCGACAAGAATGCAAGTGCTGAAAAGCTCCGGATGCTCGATGGTCAAGCGCGCAACGAGGTAGGCGCCGCGTGAGTGCCCAACCGGGTGGACATTGCGCAAGCTGAGAGTCTTTAAGAAATTGTAAGCATGCTGCACCACCGCCGCCATGGTGTAGTCTTCGTCTTTTTTCGGATTGTCGGTGAAGCCTTGGCCGATCTTATCGACGGCGATGACGTGAAACCAATTCGACAAATCGTCGAAGTTCAAGCTCCAATCTTCGGCGCAGTCGGCGGCGTCGTGGGAGCCAAAGTGACCGCCGTGGAATAAGACAAGATTGGGCCCGCTGCCGGCTTCGAAGTAGCGCGTGCGAATGCCATCGACGTCAATGTATTTTTCGTTTTGCATACGGGGATCTCCTTTGCGGCGTTATTGTCTATTTCGGCTTTGCTTTACCAGCTCTAAAACATAGTCAGGTTTCAGTGGCAGCTTCGTCGCTTCGACGCCCAACGCGTTCGACACGGCGTTCGCCAACGCGGCTCCCGCCGCGGTGATGCCGCCTTCGCCCGCGCCTTTGACTCCGAGCGGGTTGTGCGGGCTTGGGAATTCTTCCGTTGAAAGGAACTGCGCCTTGGGCATCTCCATGGCTGTCGGCATGAGGTAATCCATGAAGTTGGTCGCCAGCGGCTGGCCGTCTTCACTGTAGACAAACTCTTCTAGCATCGCGCCGCCGATGCCTTGGGCCAGGCCGCCGGCCATTTGGCCTTCGATGATCATGGGATTGATTTTGCGCCCGACGTCTTCGGTAACCAGGTAATCGAGAATTTTGATCTTGCCGGTTTCTTTGTCGACCTCGACGACGCAGACGTGGACGCCGTAGGGAAACGGCCGTTTGTCGGTGGCGAAGAAGTCCTCTTCTGAAATTCCCGGCACAACGCCGGCCTTAAGTGCTGGGCCGGGCAGGGCGAGGCGATAGAGGTCGACAAAGTTCAACGCCCGCTCGGGCGCGCCTTTGGCGACGATGCGGCCGTCGCGCAGTGTTAAGTCTGCGGCGTCGATTTCCAAGTGCGCCGATGCCAGGCGCAACAACTTATCTTTGACTTTACGCGACGCGCCCACCGCGGCGCTGCCGGCCATCACCGTCGAGCGGCTGGCATTACTGCCATTGCCGTAGGGAACTTTGGCGGTGTCGCCATGCACCACGCGCACGTCGTCGATTGAGCATTGCAGCTCGTCAGCGACGATCTGGCTCAGCGCCGTGCCAATGCCCTGGCCGACGGAATTGCAGCCGGAGTAGAGCACTACTTTGCCGAGGTTGTCGATTTCCACCCGCGCGTATTCCCACGGGCCGATGCCGCTGGTCTCGACGAAGCAGCCGATGCCGGCGCCGATGGCATTATTCGAATTCTTGCTTGCGTCGATTTTTTTTTGCCAATCTTCGTAGCCGATTTTTTGCAGCGCGCGGTTCATCTGGTCGAGAAAATCGCCGGTGTCGTAGACCATGTAATGAAACGGATGCTTGCCGAGATCGTAAGGCATCTCGTCGCGGCGGATGAGATTTTTCCGGCGCACGTCGGCTGGGTCGAGCCTTAATCGATGCGCGATCATGTCGACCAACCGCTCGCGCACGAAGTTGGCTTCGTAGCGCCCCGGGCTGCGGTAGGTGCCCACCGGCGTCTTGTTGGTCAGCACGCAGAAAACGTTGGCGCGAAAGTTCTTGACACGAAACGGCCCGCGCAGCATCGCCGAGGCGGAGATCGCCGGCACGCCGCCGTGGGTGCGCGTGTAGCCGCCCATGTCGAAGAGCACCTCGGCGTCCATGGCGACGATGGTGCCGTCTTTCTTGGCACCGATTTTTATTTTATGACGCTGCTGGCGCGATTGGTTCATCGCCTTGAGATTCTCCGAGCGATCTTCGATCCAGCAGATCGGCCGGCGAAAATGTCTGGCGGCGAACGGAATCAAAAAATCTTCCGGATAAAACTCGCCGCGGGCGCCGAAGCCGCCGCCCACTTCGGGCTCGATAAAATGGATGCAGCTCTGCGGCAGGCCGATCAGTTCTGACAGTATGCGCCAGTTGGTGTGGGTCATCTTGGTCGGACCCCACATGGTCAGCATGCCGCGCCCTTCGTCCCACTCGGCCACCAGGCCGCGATTTTCCAGCGGCACGGCTGAGTGGCGCTGGGTGGTGAACTCCTGCTCGAAGATCAAATCGCACTCGCGAAACGCCGCGTCGACGTCGCCGACGTTGACCTGAAAGTTGGCTGCAACGTTGTTTGGTGTCGCGTCATGAAGCTGTGGCTCGCCGGGTTGGATGCCGGCGCGCGCGTCGGTGACCGCGCCGAGGGCCTCGTATTGGACTTCGATAAGTTCGAGGGCGTCTTCGGCGCGGTAGCGATTTTCAGCGACGACCACAGCGACGGGGTCGCCGACATAGCGGACCTTGGTTGTCGCGATCGGTGTTTGCTGCGAGCGTTCCAGGCCGGGAATCACGCCGGTTCTCATGGGAATGGTTTTCAGCCCCGGCATATCGGCAGACGTGAGCACGCCGATGACGCCCGGGAGTTTCAGCGCTGCTGAGGCGTCGATCTTGACAACGCGGGCGTGCGCGTGCGTGCTGCGCAGGATCGCTGCGTGCACCATGCCAGGACGATGAATGTCGCCGACGTATTTGCCGATGCCGCGCAGCAGGCGGAGGTCTTCTTTGCGTCTCACTCGGGTGCCGATGTAGGCCATGGGAATAAGTTTCGGGTTTTGAGTTTCGGGTTATGCTACCGGACGATGTTCGCGCGTATCCGACGCCGACAATCTTACTTCCTCTCCCTCTGGGAGAGGGTCGAGGTGAGGGCGCGCTGTGGCGCGATCCTGTCGTACTTCGAATGTGCCCTCACCCTAGCCCTCTCCCAAAGGGCGAAGGAATCGGATCACTCGTTGTTGGCGTTCAACGTTTTCGCTGCCTCCTGAATCGCGGTCACGATATTCTGATAACCGGTGCAGCGGCAAAGATTGCCGCTGATCCATTCGCGGATTTCTTCTTCGCTCGGATCAGGAATTTCCTTCAGTAAAGCTTCCGCCGTTAGTAGAATCCCCGGCGTGCAGAAGCCGCACTGCAGGCCGTGCAGCTCCCAGAACTTTTCTTGCAGCGGATGCAGCGCGTCGGCGCTGGGCGCCAGGCCTTCGATGGTTTTTAACTCGGCGCCGTTGGCCTGCACTGCGAACATCAAGCAAGAGCGCACTGGTTCGCCGTTTAACAAAATCGTGCAAGCGCCGCAGACGCCGTGCTCGCAGCCGACGTGGGTGCCGGTGAGACCCAAATCGTCGCGCAAAAAGTCGGTGAGCAGCTTACGCGGCTCAACTTCGCCGCTGTATTCACGCCCGTTGATGGTCAAGCGCACTTGCGGCGTGCTCATTTGGATTCCTTCATGAGCGCAGCCGCTCGCTGCGCTGCTTGCGAGAGTGCGCGCTGTGCCATGACCGCGCAAGCCTCGCGGCGGTACTCGGCGCTGGCGTGAATGTCCGAGTCTTGCTCGATATCCCTCGTGGCGATATGCGCGGCTTCTTTGAAGAGCGCTTCCGACAGGGCTTGGCCGCGCATTTTTTGCTCGGCTTCGCTGGCAGCGATGGGAGTGGTGCCGGTGAACGTCAGCCTCGCTTGAACAATGGCGCCGGGGGCGTCCAGCGTTACCAGCGCCGCCGCTCCCGCGAGGGCGAAATCGCCGTGGCGCCGGCTGACTTCCTGATAGGACCAGCCGGTATTCGGCAGACAGGAGGGAACGGCGATCTCCGTCAAAAGCTCAATGGGCTCCAACGCCGTGGTCATGTAGGATTGAAAAAAATCAGTTGCCTTGATTGTTCGGCGGTTGGTTTTTGACGCCAGCGTAAATGAGGCGTCGAGGGTTACCATCGCCACCGGCAGCTCCGCCGAAGGAAAAGCGTGGGTTAAGCTGCCGCCGACGGTGCCGCGGTTGCGAATCTGAATATGGCCAATATAGCTCGTCGCCTCGCGCAAGAGCGGCCAGCGCGCAACGACGTCGCTGGATTTTTCCAGCGCGCGTTGGCGCAGTGTAGCGCCGATTCTCAGTTGGCCATTTTTCGCGTTGAGAAAATTGAGCTCGGCAACGCCGTTCAGATCGACGATGTGAGCCGGGCGTAACAGGCGAAAATTCATCAGCGGCACGAGGCTCTGGCCGCCGGCGAGGGGGCGCGCCTGATCGCCGAACTGCGCCATCAAGTCGAGCGCTTCGGTGAGAGTCGTTGGCGCGTGGTATTCGAAGCTTGCCGGTTTCATGACAATGGAAAATTGAAAATAAGAAATTGAAAATCGATGAAAGAGGTCCCGGGTGCGATGAATCGCGCCTCTACAATCTTTTTTTCAAATCTTTCCTTTGCGGTTTCTGCGCTCTCTGCGCGAGACATTTCGAGAGCTAACAATCTGACGCTTGCGCTGTCAAGCTATTCGCAAGAAAACCCGCGGACCAAAGGCTCACCACATCACCTGGCCGCCGTTAGGTTGGAGCAATTGGCCGGTGATGAAGCTGGCGCGCTCGCTCAGCAGAAAGTCGACCACCGCGGCAACTTCTTCCGGTTGGCCTAAGCGGTGCATGGGTAGCTTGCCCTCGAACACTTTGCGGGCGCTTTCGTACTCCTCCGGCGTCCGCCCCGCGCGCAAAAGCGGCGTGTCGATGGGCCCGGGGCCGATGGCGTTGACGCGGATGTGCGGCGCGAATTCCTGCGCCAGCGATTTGGTCAATGAATAGAGCGCGGTCTTGGCGGCGCAGTAGTTGGCCGCGTTGGGCACGCCGACGATGGCGAAATCCGACGATGTTATAACGATCGCCCCGCGCTGTTGCGCGACCATCTGGCGCAGCACGGACTGGCAGAAGTTAAACGTGCCGGTGACGTGGGTGTCGATCAACAGGTTCCATTGCGCCAGCGTCATGTTGGCGACCGTCGAGCGCGCGTTGACGCCGGCGTTGCTGAACAGACAATCGATCTTGCCGAATTTGGCGATGACTTGTGCGATCCAGGTATGGACTTGCTTCTGATCGCGCACATCCACCAACCCGGTAAATACTTTACCGCCGGAGCTTTGGATTTGCTCGGCCGTCGCTCTTACGTTTTCTTCTTTGAAGTCACAGATGCAGACCTGGTCGCCTTGGCCGGCCAGACGCAGCGCAGTCGCGCGCCCCATGCCGCTGCCGCCGCCGGTGATCACCGTGACTCGCGCGTTATCGCTTGCTACCATAGCGTCGAGCCTCCGTTGATGCGCAGGTCCTGGCCGATCACGTAGGAGCTATCGTCGCTCAGAAGAAACATGGCGCCATTGGCCATGTCTTCGACGTCACCAATACGGCCGAGCGGAATGTGTGCTTTGCGTGACTGCATGTATTCGTCGGAGACTACCGCGCGCGGCATGGGCGTGTCGGTAATCACCGGTGAGATGGTGTTGACCCGGATGTTGTCAGCGGCGGATTCCACTGCGAGCGAACGCATGAGGCCGAGAATGCCGCCCTTGGAGGCGGCGTAGTGGGCGACGTTTTTGCCGCCGGTGCGCGCCGCCATGGAAGAGAACATCACAATACGGCCAAACTTCTGCGGCCGCATCGTGCGCAGCGCGGCGCGGCAGCAGAGGAAATAACCCGTGAGATTGACTTGCAGTGTTTGCTGCCAGTCTTCGAGCGACAATTCTAGAAACGGCCGCGGCCGATAGATGCCGGCGCAGCAGACCAGATAGTCAATCTTGCCGGCGCCTTTGCCGATGGCGTCGAAGACGCGGTCGACGTCGGCTTCGTTGGCGACGTCGAGTTGGTGGAAAGTAAATTCTTTGACGCTCGATGGCTTGGTATCGAGCACATGCACTGTCGCTCCGGCTTCATGGAGCCGTGCCGCAATGGCGCCGCCGATGCCGCCACTGCCGCCGGTGATGACGGCTACGCGATCTTGATGTTCGTTGGATTGGGACATGGTCGTTTATGCTGAGGCCAGCGCGTGATTCACCGTGATTCTTTCCGCGCGATAAAAATCACCCAAAAAATCTTCGCCGTCTTTGTACGGCCGATTGGGCACGAGCCGCGCATTGAATGATAGCGGCAGCGGATCGATATCAAAGGGATAGGGCGTCAGCACCGCCTTGTGCTCACCCACCGTGTCGATGTTGATTTTCACCGGCTTCTGACCGTGCTTGGTTGGGATGTCGACGTCGTTCAATGAGTTCGTCGGCCCCAGCTTGCGCGCTTTGCTATTCAACGGGTAGCGGTTGCAGACAAACTGGGCGAGTTGGTCGAAGACTTCCATATACTCGTAGTTGGTCCAGACATTTTCCTCGGAGCAATATTGCTTGAATTGTTCCGATTGACGCAACTCACCGAGCAACTTGAGGCGCAGCGCTTCCTGGTGATCGACGTAAGCCTTCACGCGCGGATCGCCGGTGCGGTCGGGCGGGTAAGCGTACTTGCCGTAGCCGGCGTTCATCAGCGCCACGCCATGCATCGCCATCAACATCGCGGCGTAGGGATCGCGGCCCATGACGCGGTCGACGGAGTTTTTGTAAAAATCCAAGCGCAGTTGGCCCAGATATTTCAAACTGCCGTCGTGATAGTCGAGCGGGTAGCCTCTGTCGTTGAGCGTCGATGGGCACATCTCCCACTCCCACCAGCCAATGTCATGCTCGCCGGCGGCGAGCACCACGGAAGAATAGGGATGTGGCCGGTCGAAATCTTTGTTGCCCCAATGCGCCGCGAAGTAGCCGGCAACGCGCGAGTGATCGATCTGGAGCGCTAAGATAATTCGCTTGTCATCGTAAGGATAGGCCATCATGATGGATTTCCTCCTGGGAAAAGCAAGATTCTATTTTTTTGTCGACAATTCCTGGCGCGCTTCTCGAACAAACTGAAAATCCACAATCCGTGATAACGGTACCCGGCTCTTTATGGCGCCCGTTTGGCGGGCCATCTCCAGGTCCTTTTCCAGCGCATCCTCCGACGCGACGCCACTGACTGGATAAGCCTCGACCATTTGGCTGTACGCTTCCTGGGCCTGTTCCGGGCGAATTTTGAACCACTCTGCCATGATTCCGGCGGTCTCTTTGCGATTTTTCGGATCGCGCAAGAACTCGATGCCTTTCAATGTCGCGCGCACGGCCCGGCGTAGCAGCTCCGGTTTCTTGGCGATGTTTTCGTCGGAGGTGCCCAACCCCGCCATGGGTAGC
Source organism: Deltaproteobacteria bacterium (assembly GCA_016874755.1). NCBI lineage: Bacteria > Pseudomonadati > Myxococcota > Myxococcia > Deltaproteobacteria bacterium. The sequence goes on from VGTH01000029.1 coordinate 38,526, forward strand.
CGCATGAGATCGCCGAAGTAAGCGAGCTTTTGTAAGCCGGCTTTTTCGGCGACGGTTTGCCAGGGCACCGAAATGACCGCTGCGTCCACGAGGCCATTTTGAATCGCCTGGATGCTCGTGTTGTGATCGCCGGTGACGATCAGGGCAACTTGTTTGTCAGTGTCGAGGTTGTGCTGGGTGAAAAAGTCTTTCGTCATAAGGTGCACCGAGCCACCGAGCGACGCGATGCCAACGGACTTGCCTTTGAGCGCAGCGACGCTGGTCGTACCGCTCCGCCCGACCAGATAATAGGCCGGACGGTCGGCGATCACCATCAGGCTTTTGACCGGCATGCCCACCGCTGCGGCGCGCACAATGGAGCCATGCACCGTGGCGAACTCGACCTGACCGGTCACCACGGCCGTGACGCTGATGTTGGGCCGCATAAAAATCAACTCAGCGCGCAGTCCTTCTTGTTGGTAGAGGCCGAACTTGCGTGCCGCCAATATCGGCATGGTGGTGAAGCTCGTCGAAGGATACGCGATGCGAATATTGTCGAGGGCGGTGGCTTGCGATGGCAGAACAATGGCAGCGCCTAACGTCAGCACGCGAATCGTTAAGGCTATTCCGAAACGTTGTTTGCTCATTGCGAAATCACTCAAAACAAAGTCTCGCCCGCGAATAGGATCGCGACTGGCGCCTGCATCGAGTTCATCGACTTGACGGCGTTAACGATAGAGCTGTGCACATCCTGGTTTTTTTCAACGGAGCGCTGCGTGATGCGCATGCTGTCGAGCAGCGGTTTGGTGCCCCAACCAAATGGGACTGAGAACCAGCGCTCGTCTCCCAGCTCGCCGCGGTGGCTGATCAAGAGGAGCATCGGCACACCGAAGGCCATCGGCCCGCGCATTAGCGCGTAGGTGCCAAGCGTAAGACCGGTGTTTTCCACCAGGAGCGCCGGCTTCATGCCGCCGAGCCACGCGCCCATGCAGACGCCGACGCCGTCGTTTTCACTGGCCACCTGCAAGTAGGTAATCTTTGGGTCCTCGGAAAGCGGGATGTACAACTCTTGAAACGCCGAGTCGGGCAGGCAGGCGACGAAGTTTACGCCGCTTTTGGTCAACGCTTCATGAGCGGCTTTGGCTGCTTCGGGATGCATCTGGGCTCCTCTCCGAGAAAGCGAATTCGGACGCGACCCTTAAGTCCCCTAAGGCTTGGGCGCGCCGAGTATTTCCACGCCGGCGACGCGTTCGACGTGGCGCACGAATCGATACTTGTTCTCTTGTCCGTCCATCTTCGGTCCGGCGCCGCGGCCGATGGCCTGGATCTTTGCCACTAGCACCGAGGGTCCTTCGCTGCCAAGGAAAGCTTGCATCTCCGAGCGCACCAGCGCTTTGTCGCGCAAAGTGCGCACACTTTCGATGCCGGAGGCTTTAGCGATGCCGGCGATGCTCGTGCCCATGGCGGTTTGACTTTTGGGGCCGCCGCGACTGCCGAACAGCTGCTCGTTGTCGAACACGATGGAGTAAAAGTTTTTTGGCTGGCGCGCGCCGATGACGGGCAAGATGCTCGGCGCCAGCAGCATGCTGCCGTCGGTGTCCAAGGCGAAAATACGGCACTGGGGCAGAGCCGTCGCGAGGCCGAGAGCCACTTGGCTGACCATGCCCATGCCTACCAAGTAAAGGTTGCCCGGGCGGTCAATGACTTGAAAGCTGTCCGCCGTTGTCCCGGCCAGCGCTGTGACGACGAGATCGGTTTCCCTAAGAGCAGGCTTCAGCTCTCGCAACACTTCTTGTCTCAAGGGTTTGGTGGTTTCGTCAGCCATCTGAGCAAGATTCCTTGGCGATCCGATTATCTTCGGCCATATCGCAATCAACAAGCTTAAGTCAAAACCATTTTCGAATCCTAAACCGACAAAAAGTTTCAGTGCGTGGTTGAGACGATCGAATCCCCTCGCCCTTTGGGAGAGGGTTAGGGTGAGGGCCGTTCGAAGCGCGACAGGATCATGCCACAACGTGCCCTCACCTCCATCCTCTCCCAAAGGGCCAGGAGGTCGGAAATTTCCGCGCTCACTTCGAGTGTTCTCCTGCATTTGCTAGTTTCTCGGTAATTGACACTCGGCGCACTATGGTGTGCATCCAATCTTTTGTCCCGTTTAGCGCTGACCTTAGGGCACCACTTCCCGGGCGATGGAAAAGTCGACAAACTTGTCGAAGTTCACCGGCTTGCCCTCGAAGGGACTGTTGTTGGCCTTAAGTCCGAAGCGCACGGCGTACTCCGTCGACGCGCCGTAGCGGCTGATGTCCACCGCTTTGCCGCGCAGATCGCTGAGAGTACGAATCTCCGGCCGCGCGACCAGATCGAAGAAGCTCCGGTTGTAGACGCCGAGAATGGTCGTCAGCGGCGCCCCCGCGACAGCGGCGCGCAGCACGCTCGACGAGCTTTGCATGTAGTCCACGTCGCCGGTGATGAGGCCTTTTACAGCAAGATCGGAGCGCATGACGATATACTGCGCGCTCAGTCCGGCCTCGTCGAAATATTTCTTGTCGATGGCGACCCAGATCGGCGTGTTGGTGAGGACGACGGAAGACGTGGCGATCACGATGTTTTTAGCGTGGGTGGACGCGCTTAGCAGCAGCAAAAAGACCGGTGCCAGCAGCAATGATGGTCGATTCATGGTCATTCGGACAGCCTTTCTCTAACGGATCAGGACCGGGAATTAAACCCAGAACTTTGAACGCCGGCTATCTCTGATTCTCGAACCAATTTACAATATCCGCCAACACCGGCGCTCGATCGACGTTGGTCAAATGATGATTGCCGCCTTCGACTGTGCGATGGCGCGCTGGGCCGGGGATCTGCTGGTGTAGTAGCTTGCCATGTTCGTAGGGCACCGATTCATCCGCCGTGCCTTGCACCACGAGCGCTGGCTTGTTCAAGTTCGCGACGATCTCAATGGCGTTGGCGGCGCGGAAATGCTTTTCCTGAAGCGGCCCGAAACGGGCCTCGAGAATGGCACGGGCGTTCCGGTTGTCTTCGAGGATACGGGTTAAAGAGCAGAACGGCGCGATGCCCACCGCGCCGGCAAAACAGTCATACTGGGTCGCGCTGACAAGAGCCATCGTGCCACCGGTGGACTGGCCCATGGCCCAAACTTTCTTGACGATCTGTGTTAGCGCCGCGGCGCAGGCGGCCATATCGACCGGCCACATGCTCAAGTCGGCATGTCCCGTCGACGCGCCGTAGCCGCGCTGCTCGAAGCGCAGCACGGTGTAGCCATGTTCGGAGAGCCTGCGCAGCAAGTCGTCGTAGGGCGTGCCGCCGCCCCAGCCGTGGCAAAAGACCACGGCTTCGCCACGGCTCTTGGCCGGCGTCCACAGGGCGCAGTTGAGCAGCGCGTCGCTGCTTCTTAAGAAAAATGACATGGGCATGGTGACGATCTTTCTGTCTTCCGAACTTTGCGTCCTTTGCGTCTTTGCGCGAGATAGATGCTCGGATTGCGCTCAGTTTCTCATGAACCGTTCATACAAGCCGTTGGTGCCGATGACTTTCAATTGCAAAGATTTCTTCGCCGCCAGCGTCGCTTTTCGCTGCAGCTCTTCGGTGGTGGCGTAGTGGCGCAACACGTAGGCCCCCAGGTCGGCGTGCCCGTCTTCTTCATCATTGTGTTCGCCGTAGAAACGCAAGAGCGATGGGTAGGGGTAATATTTCTTCACGGCTTCGTACATCCGGTTGCCCGCGCGGGTATTGGTGCGCTCGTTGCCAAAGTTGTTGGCCGCCGCGATCTCGACGATATGGCCGCGCGACAGCCAATAGTAAAAGTAGGGCGTGGTGAATTCCGGGATCAACTCGATGCGGCGCATCTCGTCGGGATCGCGGCCGATCTCAGCGGCGAAGTCGACAATATATTCGGGGTGGGGCGCTTCCTCATGGGCGTAGGCGATGTATTTCAAGGCCAGATCTGGGTCGTGGCAGCGCTGAATCCAAGCGCACATGATCGACGGAATATGTTTCAGATAGGCGTACCACTGGCCCATGATCTGAAAAAGCTGTTCTTTGCTAAGCTTGCCGCTGCACCAAGCATCGTAGAAGGGCGACGCAAGAGTCTCACGGCGCAAGGGTTCTAGTTCTCGGTCGAGCCATTCGACGTATTGATCACCGGACAGGGCCATCGGAGGTTCCTTTCTGGTTATCGGAGTTCTTCGGGGATGATGCGCCCATCATCGACAATTGTCCGCCCATCCAGCTCGAACTTGGCCCGACGCAAAATCAGATCTTCATGGGCCATGGTTTTGTTCTTGCCGCCGAGGCGATAGTTGGCGCCAAAAGCGATCTGAACATTGCCATAGGTCGAGCGCACTTCGCGGGCGCCGTCTTCGGTGCCGCGCTGGGCGATCTCGGACCAGCGGGCGCGGTGATCGGTGCCCCAGCCGATATGGGAGATGATGTAGGCTTCGGGATCGTTGGCCTGATCCAAATGGTCTTGCAATAGCACCGCGTCGACGCCGCCGGTGATCTTCTGGATCACACCCTTGGCGACGTCGATGCGCACCGGCTCCGCGACATAGCGGCCAAGCATGACCAACAAGTCGCCGACGTCGAGCACCAGCGTGCCGGTGGCGCTGTCTTCTTCCGGCGCGCAATAGAGAAAACCGGAAGGCCAGCTATCCCAACGGCCCTTCTCGTCGCTGACGCCGAGTTGGCTCAGACCTGGCCGTCCTTTCTTGCGCATGGTCATGTCAGTGCCCGCTTTGGAAGTGAAGCGAATGTCGGTGGCGCGATCGAGCCACGCCGCGCCTTTGGCAGTGCGCCGGCGAACCTCTTCTGTCGGGAAGCAGCGGCGCAGTTGATCTTCGATCGCTTTGACTTGCAGCACACGGGCGCCGCTGGCGAGCACCGCGCCCAAGCCCTCGCCGTAGAGGTAAAGCGTGCCGCCGGTGGAGAGGTCGACAATAAAGTCGGCGTTTTTCAAGATTTGCAACACGGGGCCAAGGTCGATGCCTTTGCCATTGCCCGGCGGCAGGAAGGGAATCTTGACCTCGAACACGCTGCGGGCCAGCTCTTTGCCCGCCGCGAGAAACGCCGCGACGTAATGGGGGTTGGTCCGGGTGTCGGCAAACAGGACCATGGTCTCGTCGCGCGTGACTTTGCACAGCCGCAGCTCTTCCAATACCAATCCGACGAGATCGCCGCCGATTTCACTGCTGATGGGAAAACGCACTGTCATAATAAAATCCTCCCAGACTTTAGTGGGTCGACCTTGAACGGTTTAACCATTAAACCATTGGACGGTGCTACATCTCTTTCTCCAACAGACTTACATATTGAGTGTCGATCAAGTTGTGCACGGCTAGTTTGGCGACGTTGGCATCGGCAAGCCAAAAAATAAGCCGCTGACGATCGGGGTGAGGGCCGCTACTTCGTGCCTGGCCAATCGGTGATAAAGCGCTTGCACAGCGCGTTCTGCCCAAGGATTTTTAGCTGGAGCGATTTTTTCGCCGCCGCCGTGGCCTTGTATTGCAGCTCGTCGGTCGTTGCATATTTCTTCAAGACGTAGACACCGAGATTGGCATGTTCGCCTTCTTCCTCCGCGTGGTCCTCGAAAAACTTGATCAGCGACGGATAGGGGTAGTACTTCGCGGTTGCGTCGTACATGGCGTGGCCCCGGCGCGTGTTGGTGCGCTCGTTGCCGAAGTTATTCGCCGCCGCGACCTCAACGATATGGCCGCGCGACAGCCAGTAGTAAAAATAAGGCGTGGTGAATTCGGGAATTAGCACCGCTTGGCGCATCTCTTCGGGATCGTGTCCCAGCTCTTTGGCGAACGCGACGAGGTATTCGGGATGGCCCGCTTCTTCGTGCATGTAGGCGATATATTTCTGCTGCACGTCGACGTAGGGGCAGTTTTCAATCCAAGCGGCCAGGATATGCGGAATCTCGCGCAGGTAGGCGTAGCGCTGCTTCATCAATTCGAAGACTTGCTGTTGGCTCAGCTTGCCGCCGCACCAGGCGTCGAAGTAAATCGACGACGACGCCTCGCGCCGCAGCGGTTCCAGCTCACGATCGAGCCACTCGATAAATTCGTCACCGGCCATGGGCATGACGATACCTCGAGAAAGGTTCACCACAGAGCCGCGGAGGGCACAGAGTTCCGATTTGCAAGAGGAGAATGACTAGAAACTCGGATCCCCGTCTATCCTCTATGGGTTCGGTGTCTCTGTGGTGAATCCGCTTTCTTACTTTATTCCCAATTCTTTTTGCGCCTGGCGCAATAACGTGAAATCGCGCACGTCCTCGGCGGCTTTCGGCTTGATGCCGAGCGCTTCCCATTCGACGTCGGTGATTTCGCCGTTGCGGCTGAGCGTTAGCAGCAACAAGTCATAGGAGCCGGCGGCCGCTTCCTGGGATAACTTCAGCCACTGCATCATGACTTCGACGGTCTTGGCTTTGTTCTCGAAGATCGAGCGGTGCGCTTTGAGCAAGGCGCGCTGGAGCTGTTTGATGGCCTGCGGTTTCTCTTTGAGCAAGCGGTTGTGGATCGCGATGCCGGACAGCGGCCGCGCGCGCTGGACATCTTGCGGCCCGGCGAGAATGTTGAATCCTAAACCCGTCAGATGCAGGTGATGCGGCGGCGCAATGGCGATGGCGTCCACGGCGCCGGCGCGCAGCGCTTGGATTCTCAAGCCCTCGTTGCCTAGACCGAGAAAAGTCACAGCGCCGAGGTTCAGGCCCTTGTTGCGCAGCATCTCTTCGGCAGTGACATGATCCACCGAGGTTAAATTCGTCACGGCGATTTTCTTGCCGGCGAGGTCGTGGGTTGACCTCAGTTCCGGCTTGGCGATGAGGAAATAGGCGCCTTTGCGCACCGACACGAAAACAAACTTCAACGGAAACCCCTGGACGGCTGCTTGCAGTGTGTTGTTGAATGTCGTGGTGAAATCGAGCTCGTGGTTGGCGAGGGCGACGGGAGCGAGTCGCGGGGCGACCTGGATCAAATCGACATCCAGACCCTCTTCTTTGTAGAAGCCTTGGGCCCGCGCGACTTGAAAGGCCAGGGACGTGCTCGGCGCGGAGTAGGAGACACTGATTTTTTGCAGCTGGGCGCTCGAGTGGAGCGGCAGGGTCCAGAAGAATAGCGCGGCGCTAAAGAAAAAGGTTCGTATGAGTGCTCCATGGAGATTCGCTGCCATTTGAGACTCCCGAAGGATTTGCATTGCTGCGTTCACAGAAAATCCCCCGCCGCCCCCCCTATTTCAAAGGGGGATGAATTCCGCTTATTTCGTCGTGCTCATTTCTCGTCTAAGTCGCTCGGCAAAGCCCATGTCGATGATGTCCTCAGCGTTTAACCTGGCGATCTTCGGATCAGTCTGGCCGAGGAAGTCTTTGACCATCTTGACGCCAGCCACTGCCGGGGCGGGGATGTCCTGAAATATTTTTGCGTGGCTGCGAAAGGTTTCATCGAGCGCTTCGGGATCGGTCACTTTCATGAACCGCATGAGACTTCTAATCGCTAGCTCGCGGTTGGTTTTGAACAGCCTTAAGGCACGCGTGATCGCGCGCATGACGCCGTAGACTTCTTTGTCATTGCGCTCCAGCGAAGAGCGCATCGCCACTATGGAGCCAGAAGTCGAAGGAAAACCCAGGTCGGCCAAGTCGATCAACGAACGGAAGCCCGCTTTGCGCGCGATCAGCGTCAGCGGCGGTGCGACAAAGGTTGATTGCACCTGGCCGCTGCGCAGCGCGGCAAAGCGGCCGGTCTGGCCGCCGATCTGCAGTAGCGTGACATCCTTTTGTGCCTCCAAGCCGTAGCGTTCCAGCACTTTGCGCGCCCGAAAATCGGTGTAGTCGCCCAACCGGTCGATCGCCATACGTGTGCCTTTGAGCTCGGCCGGCTTGGTGATCTTGGCATCGGTGATGATCGTGATGTTCTCTTTGTCGGTGACGCCGCCGACGAAGCGCAAGTCCGCGCCATGGGCGGCGGCGCGCACCGGACTCGCCCCCGCCACGAGGGCCATGCGAATATCGCCGGCAATTAACGCCTGGGTAATTTGCGGCCCGCCGATGTAAATAAATTGTGGGCGGATGCCCTCTTGTTCGAGCAGCCGCTCTGTTTCAATCAGCGAGATGAACGCGTAGGTGCCGCCGAGGGACGAGTAGCCGATCGGGAAATCGATCTGGGCGGCTGCCTGTGGGGTGAAACCGGCGCAGAACGTCAAGAGCCCGGCCAATAGCCATGCTGGCTTGGTCATAGATGGACTCTTAATGGCGCGGCCGATCGCACCGGCGGCCACAGCGCGAAGATCTCCCGCGAAGTAGCGACGACGCCAAAGTTGCGCCCGATGTTCGCTACCGCAGCCTCGTGCGATCGGACGTCGTAGGATACCGCGCAGTCGGCGGGCAGCACGATGTAGTAGTCGCGCAGGAAGCCGTCGCGCGCCGTGGACTCTACGCAGACGTTGGTGGTGACGCCGGTGACGATCAGTGTTTTGACGCCACCGGTGCGGAGTAAAGGATCGATCTGGGTAGCAACGAAGGGACTATAGCAATGTTTGACGATCACCAACTCGCCAGGAGCCGGCTTCACCTGGTAGAAGTCAGCGCCCCAACTCCCCTCGGCGCAGCGAGCCATCGGCACACGGGCTTTGCTGAAGTGTTCGAGGAACGGCCCGCCGAGATACTTGTCGTCGTAAATGGCCTGGATATAGCACACCGGTACAGCGGCAGCGCGCGCTGCGGCAATCAACCGTTCTAGGTTGGGTACCATGGCTTGGATCGGGGCGAGATCCAAACCTTGCTTGCCGACATAACCCTCGGCGTGGCAGAAATCATTCTGGACGTCGACGACGAGCAAGGCCGTGTGGCCAGGCTCGATCTTTGCCGCCAGGCTAGTCAAGATTTCTACCGCCATGGTTCGCTGCGCAATTATTTGAGGATCTCTTTCAATTTCTCCACCAGCGGCTTGTCGAGTTTGAACAAGCGCTCGACGGCTTCTTGCATTTCTTCGCCGGTGAGTGGATTTAAGTCGAGGCGCGCGCGCTGCGCGTCGGCGATAAGGTCGGGATCTTTGAGCGTGGCCTGGAGCGCCCTGCACAGCGTCAACACGCGGTCCTTGGGTGTATTGGGCGGCAGCAAATAAGGCCGCGCCGTCGCGCCGTAGTCGTAGACCGCGACCTGGACGATCTTCTTGGCTTCATCGGTCTTCACGTATTCGCTGATCGACGGCACGTTGGGCAGCTCGGGATGCCGCTTGGGGATCGTCACCAGGATCAAGCTGACGGCGCCGGATTCAATCTCTTTCGGCCAGGTCGATTTGAAAGATTCCCACGAGTTGACCAGCCCCTGCATCTCGCCGCTTTGCACCGCGAGCCGGATATCGGCGGTGCCCTTGTAACCGGTCACCAATTGGATCGGCAGGCCGAGCATGGCGCGCATCACTTTGGGGATGTCGTCGGTGCCGGTGCCAGGGCCGATGCCGCCGAATTTCACCGGCGTCTTGGTGGCGAGCCATTGTTCCATGCTCGTGACGCCGCTCGCCTTGGTGACGCCAACCGACAACGTATCTTGGGCCGGTGCTCCGACGTAGAGAAATTTCCGTGCATCGAACTCGATTCCTTGTTTGCCCAATACCTGTTGCAAGATGATGCCGCCCACCGGATGGCCCATGGTGAGTCCGTCGGGCTTGGCGACTTTGTAGACATGATTGGCCGAGATGATGCTGCCGGCACCCGGCATGTTGTCGACGACGAAGCTCGGATTGCCCGGGATATGTTTGCCCCAGTGACGCGCGAGGGTACGGCTGTAAGTGTCATAGCCGCCGCCGGCGGAACCGCCGACGACGATGCGGATGGTTTTGCCTTTGTAGAAATTGTCTTGCGCCTGCGCGGTGGTGCTAAGCCACAGGCCCAAGATAGTAGCGATCATGGATGTGATTCGTGCTCGCATCGTGACACCTCCAAAGCGTCTGTCGTTCATAGCATGTTGCGCTGCGCGATAGATAGCAAAAAATCGCGTTGTTGCAACTCAAATCTATAGGTTGATGTGCTGGCGCGCGGCGCTTACGACTCCTTTGAGAAGTGTAACCGCCAGTGATAGTTGAGCAGCCCTAGGTATTCGTGGAGACTGTAATAGATGCCGCGGGCCACGTTAATGTTGGGATAGAACTCATTCGGACCTAGTTGCCATTTAGCGATTGTAAAATCGCCTGGAGCCGGGATGGGCTCCGGCGCCTTGGCGCTAAAGACGAGCATGCTGCGCGGCATGTGCTCGGCCGAGGTGACCAACAGATAACGCTTCCAGCCTTTTTGCTTGAGAATCTTTTGCACCTGCACGGCGCTCTCAAAAGTGTCACGCGAATTGGCCTCGCCGATAAGATGTTCCTTGGGAACCCCCCACTTGGCCAGGTAGTCGCGGGGAATCTGATTTTCATTTCTGTCAGGCGTAAGCGGGTTGACGTGGCCACCGGAAACGATGATCGGTCTGGGCTGGATCTGATACAGCCGCAACGCTTCTTCGCAGCGGCGAAACATCGCGTGATCGAGCGAAGTGAAAGGGATAAGTCCCTCGGCCGGCACGATGCTGCTGGTGAGCACGACGATCGCATCGTACTTGCCCATGGTACGTGGGTCGAGCAATGGCTTGTATTGCGACTCGAGGGGATAACCGAGCCAATAACCGACGATGCCGCTGTGCAGCGCGATGACGAGCAGCAGGGTGAAGCCGTAGAGTTTGCGGGCCCAAGGGCGCTTCCAAAATAAGAAAACCAGGACCAATAGGAAAAGCCATGGCCAAGGTGGCAGGAAAAAAGGTTTGATGAACTGTTTGAGCAGGAACATGGGTGACAGTGGCCAGAGGTCAGAGATCAGCTGTCAGAGGTCTACGCTATTCAGCATCCGGTTGCTTTTCCGGTGCGGCATCGGCAAACGCTTTGATGGCCATGCAGCTTTTTTCGATGGCAACGATGGTTGGGTATTTCGCCAAGTCGCAGCCGTAGCGGCGCGCGTTGCCGAGCTGCGGAATTAGGCACACGTCTGCCAGGGTTGGCGTGTCGCCGAAACAGAAGTTGCCGCGCTTGGGCTGCGACAGGATCGTTGTCTCCAGCGCGGCGAGGCCGAGATCGATCCAGTGCTGCGCCCACTTGCCGTTGACCTGCTCATCGTTCTGGTTGTAGGTCGCTTTGACGTAGTTGAGCACGCGGAGATTCTGGATCGGGTGCACTTCGCAGGCGATGATCAGCCCCATGCTGCGGACCGTCGCCTTGTCCGCCGGATCTTTGGGCAAGAGCGGCGGGTTGGGGTATTTCTCCTCGAGATATTCGATAATCGCCAGCGACTGAGTGAGAATTTTGCCGCTGTCTTCGAGCGCCGGCAAGAGCGCTTGCGGATTCAACTGCGTGTAGGCCGGCTGCAACTGCTCGCCGCCGCCGCGGCGCAGATGGATCGGCGCTTGCTCGTAGGCGATGCCTTTGAGGTTGAGCGCGATGCGCACCCGATAAGACGCCGAGCTGCGGAAAAAAGTATAGAGCTTCATGACTGCCTCGTGACTATTTGGTTGGGTGAAAATACCACGCGCGCTAGCCGCAAGAAAGCACCGCTTGCGTTGCGCGCTACCTTTTCTGTGCTAGATTAAAGCCATCGTTTTGCTCTGGAGGTGTTTACGATGCCACGCGTTCTGATGTCGTTGCTGCTGTTGGCGCTTGTTGCAATCGGTCGCGAAGCCGGTGCGCAGGCGGATTTTTACAAAGGTAAAACCATCACGGTCATCGCCGGCACGACGCCTGGCGCGCTATATGACCAATGGGCGCGCGTACTGGCGCAGCACATGGGCAAGCATATTCCCGGCAAGCCGGAGATGATCGTGCAGAACATGCCCGGCGCCGGTCATCTGGTCGCGGCCAACTATCTTTACAACAAGACCAAGCCCGACGGGCTTTCGCTCATCGGTTCCATCGTGCCGTCGCTTTATTTCGATCAACTGATCGGCCGCAAAGAGGCGCAGTACGATTGGGCCAAGTTTGTCTGGATCGGCTCGCCGGTCTTGGGCGATTATCAAATGTACATGCGTGCCGACTCGCCCTATAAAACCATCGAGGATGTGCGCAATGCCAAGGAGCCGCCGCGCTGCGGCGCCCAGGGGACCTCCGACACGGCGTCCTATTTGCCAAAGCTTTTTGATGAGACCATTGGCACAAAATTTCAATTGATTCCGGGCTATCCGGGCGGACCCGAGATCGACCTTGCGGTTGAACGCGGCGAGTTGCACTGCCGGGCGTTTACCATCGAAGCGTTTCTGTCGCGCGAGCCTTATCACACCTGGCGCAAGAAGGGCTTTGTCAGAAACATCATTCAAACCGGCAAGAAACGCGATCCCAAGCTGCCCGACACGCCGACCGTTTGGGAGTTGATGGACAAATACAAAACTACGGAGAGCGGCCGCCGCTTCGCCAATGTCGTCTTGGCCTCCGGTCAGTTAGGCCGGCCGATGATCGGCACACCGGGCATTCCGGCCGATCGCGTGAAGATGCTGCGCGATGCGTTCAACGCAACCCTGAAAGATCCGGAGTTCTTGGCCGAGCTTGACAAGCGCCAGTTCGACCTCGACCCGGCGCTCGGCACCGATCTAGAAAAACTTGTGAAAGAAATCATGGTCCAGCCGCCGGAGATGATCGAGCGGTTGAAGAAGCTGATCGGCCAGTAAAAATCAAGATTGGAGTAATGGAGTGCTGGAGTGATGGTCCAAAGACCCCCAATTCTCCAGTACTCCAACACTCCAATCTTATTTGTACAGTCCGTCAATAAATCCCGCCTTATCAAATTCCTCTAAGAAGCTCGTATCGACAAATTCTCTGGCGTTGGCCGTTCTCGCCGCGGGCATGCTGCCGGCGACGTCTTTGAAGATGGTTCTGAACGATTCCAGGTTTGGATAAGGTTTCGGTTTCACTACTTCGCGCAGGGTTTGGTAGGCGTCCTCAATCGGTTTGGGGTCTTTGGTTTTCCGATACTTTACAAAAGTGCGTCTAGCCTCTTCTGGGTTGGTCCTGACGATATGAATGCCTTCGAGGTAAGACTTCACCATGCGTCTGACGATGTCGCGATGGCTGGCGATGTAACGTTGGGTCGCGACCAGGCCCGTGCCTTGATAGAAAATCTTTAGCTCCGCCATGTTCAAGATCGTCCGCATGCCAGTCAACTGCGGCGCCAGGTGATCCGGCGGCGAAAAGCTCGACGCGTCGGCAGAATTGCCGACCAGGGCGATAATACGCGCCGGGGTGTCGCCGATTTGCAAAAACGTCACGTCCTTCTCCGTCAAGCCAAAGCGCGGCAGCATGTTGAGCACGCGCATGTGCGACGCCGCGCCAAAACGTGAGATCGCGATGCGCTTGCCCTTGAGGTCTTCGCCTCGGGTCACATTCGGCCGCGCGACCAGACGATCGTCGAGCAGCTCTTGGATGCTGACTAGCATGACCGGGTCGCCGCCTTGCAAGCGAATCGGCGACATGAGCGCGCCGGTCATTTGGCCGAACTGAATCTCCCCCGACATCAGCGACGGCGCCGAAATATTGCCGGGCATGTAGATGATCTCTGCGTCGATATTATTTTTCTTGAATAGACCGCTGGTGTCGGCGATCCACAGGATGCCGTGTTGCGGGCCAGGGGAGGTGTAGCTGATGCGAATCTTGTCCGCTGTGTGGCCGGCGCAAGCAAGGCAGATCGCGACGGTTATCGTGAAAAGTTGTGCGGTGCGCTGTCCCATTTGATCCCTCCGTTCTGTGGAAAACACGGAACCCGAAACGCGAAACCCGAAACCCGAAACTTAATTGGCCACCCAACCGCTCTGCGTCACCTCAGCCTGGGCGCGGCGCAGATGCGAAAAATCGAAAATCTCCTCAGGCGTGACGTCGCGCGTGACGCCGGTGAAGCGTTTGCTGCGCTCAATGACGATGCGCTGTAGGCGCTCGGAAATGGTGCCGTCGCGGGCGATGGTTTTCATGTGATCGTCATAGACGCGCGACATCAGATCGCGATCCTTCTGCCGGGTGAATTCCATAATCGACGTGATGCCCTCTTGGCGATTGGCGAGATAGACCCGCGCGCCTTTGACGGTGGCGCGCATGAAGCGGCGCACCAAGTCACCTTGACGCGCTAGACGCTCGTCGGTGGCGACGATGGAGGCTTGGATGTCCTCGAGATGATCGGAAAAGCGGAAGAGCAGCGGGTAGCCGGCGGCTTGCGCGAGGAGGATCGAGGGCGGACCGAGCGACGCCGCGTCGACGCTGCCGGCGAGCATCGCCGTGTAGCGCGCGCTAGTAGACCCCACCGGGACAAAGTTCACGTCTTTGTCGAGTTGCAGGCCAAACTTGGGAAATACTTCTTTCAACCAGCCGTAATCGAGACTGCCGATTGTCGAGCCGCCGACGCGCTTGCCGCGCACCTCCGCCATGCTCTTGATGCTCGGCTGGGCCATGAAACCGCCGGGCGGTTTGTCGTTGAAGACCATCAATATCTTCAACTTGGCGCCCTGAACCGCGGCGGTGGGGTTGCTCGCGGAGCCGAACTCGACGCTATTGCCGATGAGAGCTCGCGTGCCGGTCAGTCCAGCCATCAAGATAATTTCGAGCAACATGCCTTCTTCGGCATAGTAGCCGCGCTTCTGCGCGATGTGCATGGAGATGAAGGACGCAGAGAAATTGGAAATCGCGACGCGCACGCGATCTTGCGCCTGGGCCGAAATCGTCAGTGACACAAACAGAGCAGCAAAAAGTAGAGCGGATTTGCGCGCCATCACTTCTTTGCCGAGAACCTATGCCGAAAAAGAAATGATGTCTAGTCTTTGGAAGAGCAACTAGGAAGAAGTGCTTGTTGCCGCGCGTCGATCATTGCCAGAAATCGTTGGAATGCAATCGGGAAAGTTGCAACGGGGAGAGTCCTAAGTTGGCGATCCCGCGCAGACTAATATCGTGATCAAGTGCGACCCAACCGCATCCCTGCGTCGTCACGGCACTCCGTTGCCTGCGGATCCCTCAACTTGGCTCAGACCGTTCGTCATTGCAAAGCGCTTCTCTTAGAGACCGGCCGAATCAAACATCGACCTTTCTCCCCTAAGTCCATGGTGTCGGTACCAACGCTATTCTATTTCGCAACATCGCAGGTCGTCAAGAGTTCGACGCTTCAATACCGTACGCACTACTGTTTTTTTAGTAGGCATGGCGAAATAGGCTCCGTGAGTGCGCGCGTCGCGTTCGTTGGAGGACCAGGGTTTCTAAACCGGGTCGCTTTGTGATATCGAACGGCGATCATGGCGACGAAAAGTACCACCCGTTTGCAATCACTGTTAAAACGTCCCGAGCTGCTGGTCATGTCCGGCGGTTTCAGTCCGCTCCACGCGCGTATGTCGGAGACCACCGGCTACGAAGCTTTTTTCATGTCGGGCTCCCAAGTGGCCGCCTACGTTTATGGCTATCCCGATGTTGGCCTCCTGGGTTTGAACGAAATGGTCGAAGCGGTGCGGCGCATCACCAACGTGGTCGAGATGCCGATTTTCGCCGATGCGGACACGGGCTATGGCAACGCGGTGAATGTCTACTACACCGTGCAGGCCTACATCCGCGCCGGCGCGGCGGGGCTGCACATCGAAGATCAGGAAGCGCCGAAGAAATCCGGCACCCTGGCGGGCCGCCGCTTGATTTCCGTTGACGAAGCGGTGGGCAAATACAAAGCGGCGGTGGCAGCGAAAAAAGAATTGGACGGCGACTTCGTTGTTTGTGCGCGCTGCGACTCCGTCGGTTCCGAAGGCGGTGGATTTGAAGATGCCGTCAAACGCGGCATTGCCTATGCCAAAGACGCCGGCGTCGATTGTGTCTGGATGAATACCATGACCAAACGCGAGGAGATCGCCGAGGCGTGCAAACGCATTCCCGCGCCGGTGATTGCGCCGTATTATGGCCCCAAGCCGTCGCCGACTTTTGCAGAGTTTCAAAGTCTTGGCGTAGCGGCTGTGCTCTATCCGAGCCTAACCACGGCGAACGGGCTGCAGTCGACCTGGGAGGTGCTGCACGAAATGAAGGAACGCGGCCCGGCGGTGCTCGACGAGTGGAACAAGAAAGCGAACGCGAGCAAATACGGCATAGTGCCGCGCACGCAGGATCCGATTCTGCCGTCGAACAAAATCAAAAAACTCGAAGATGATTTTATTCCGAAAGAGCTGCAGCGCGATTACGACAAGACCTTCGGGCATAACCGGCATTGATGGTGGATAGGGAGGTTGTCAAATGGCGGAGGTCATTCTGAGCGGAGCAGATCGCAAGCAGTTTGATGAGTTCGGGTATTTGACATTCGATACCGATCTGCCAAACGCAATTCTGGAACAAGCGATCAAAGATTTTCGCCCCTATTGGGCAGGTAAAATCACTATTGGGGTCAACCAGGCTGATGCCGGACGGGTGCAGGACGGCTGGTGCGTCAGCGACGCCTGTCTGCAGATCGCTACCTGGCCGGCGGTGTTGTCGGTGTTGCGGCAACTGTACGGTCGCAAGACGAAACCGTTTCAGACACTTAACTTTCCTGCCGGGACGGAACAATCGGCTCACTCAGATGCGATTCATTTTAACAGCGAGCCTTTTGGCCTGATGTGCGGTGTTTGGGTTGCTCTAGAAGACGTCGGCGCGAGTCAGGGTCCACTGATCTACTACCCCGGATCGCACAGATTGCCCGAAACCAACTTCCCTGATCTCGGGTTGGCGCCTGACCCAGCCAGTTACCCGGCCTATGAACGATGCATGCAAAAGCTAATCTGGGAACGTCAGCTGAAACCCGCTTACGGGCTCATCAAAAAAGGGCAGGCCTTCATTTGGGCGGCTAATTTGCTGCACGGCGGGTCGGCGCGCCAGGACAAATCCAGCAGCCGTCACTCCCAAGTGACCCATTACTACCTTGACGGGGCCAAGCCTTGGCGACCGATGTTTAGCAAGACCGAGAGAGTTTATTTTGAGCCGGACTGGATTTCACCGGAAGCCGCACAGGCCGCAAGGCGACGCATTGCTAAAGAACGCCGGGAACTCTTCATTCGACGAACCAAAGATGCCATCAACCGTATGCTGGGCAGAGATTGACGAGCTCGCTGCTACTTCAAAAATATCTTCTGATACTCCTGGCCCTTTTGTTTGAACTCGTTGGCATCGAAGTCGTCCATTTCCACACCTTGAACCTTATCGGCATCGGGCACGGGTGGGTGAATGCCTCTACGGGTGACGAACTCGCCGGCTTTGGCGAGGAGGCGCGCGCTTTCTTCGCTTAGAAAGAAATCGATCAGCGCTTTGCCGCCATTGGGGCGCGGCGCCTTGTGGCTCAAGTTCAAATACTGTCCGGTGCTCAAGAACTTGCCTAAGCGCACATAGTCGACCGGCGCGCCTTTTTCGCCGTAGGTGACGACGTAGCGGATCAGCGAAATCGCAATCGGTGTCTCACCGGTGGCAACGCGCTCGGCCGATGGCGCGAAGGATTCCACCAGCGCTGGCTTGGCGGCGCCGAGATCGCGAATAAACTTCTCGGCTTTCTCTTTACCCATGATTTTGTAGAGGCTCGCGACCCATTGCAGCGTGGTCGTGTGCTGCGTTGGGTCGGGCATGACGAACTTGCCGCGGTACTTGGGATTCAACAAATCTTCAAGCGACTTCGGCGCATCGGCCGGTTTGATCAACCCTTTGTTGTAGAAGATGCCAATGGGCGCGTGGCGGTAAGAGACGCCGAGGTCCGGATCGATCACGTCTTTGGGAAAGAACGCTGCGGCAGGGGAATTGTACTTGGCGAATATGCCTTCTTTGTGCATCACCGTCGTCGCGCCGCTGTTGTTAACCATGACATCGAACAGGTTTTTGCCGGCGCGCAGCTCGGTGAGCGCGCGGTCCATGGCTTTAGTCGCCGAGGCGCGCCAATATTCGACCTGCAGGCCGGTCTTTTTCGTAAATGCCTCGATGATCGGTTCGGCGGTATTGGTCTCCATCGAGCCGTAGGCGATGATTTTGCCGCTTTCTTTCTTCGCCGCTTCGATGAGCTTGGCATCTTGAGCATGGGCGAAGGTTACGGCGAACAGAGTTAGTACTGAAGCGAAGACGCTATACCGTGGCATAAATGAGTCTCCAGAAATGGCTCCGGGATAGAGGATTGAGAATAGAAGATGGCGAAATTCTATCCTCGATCCTCCATCCTCGCTTTTTTGCCCTTCGTGCTTTTCCTGTCCTTCGTGATGAGTCAATCCTACATCCGGATCAAATTGATCGCATTGTCTTCGAGAATCAATTTTTTCTGTCGCGCCGAGACATCCGGCCGCTCGCGGATGCCGCTGACTGTATTCGGGAAAGTCGAATCGAAGTGCGGATAGTCCGTCGCCATCAAGACGTGGGTCTCGCCGACTTCGGCAAGCGCCAGCGGCAGCCACTTTTCGTCGGATTCACAGGTGATGTAGCAATTGCGCTTGACGTAATCCGACGGCAGGGCGTTTAGTTGCGGGCACATGCCGGCGTCTTTGATGACCTCGTAGTCGTCATCCATGCGATGCATCCAGAAGACCAGAAATTCTGCTGTCACTTCGAAGAAAACCACTTTAAGCTTTGGGAATTTCTCGAACACGCCGCCCAACACCATGGCGCACAAAGGTGCCACGCAGTTTAGCGGCCGGCCGAGAATGTGCATGGGGAAGAAATTGCTTTGCCGATTGATCAACGTCCCGGGCGCGCCGAGGGTGCTCGGATGGCAAAAGAGTGGAATGTCCATCTCCTGCGCCGCTTGGTAGAACGGGAAAAACGCCGGGTCGTCCATTTGCCTGTCTAGCGTATAGCTGACTAGATGGGCGACTTTGCAGCCCAAATCTTTGACGCAGTGGCGCAGCTCATCGGCCATCGCCTCCGGGCAGCCGGCGGGGATCATCGCCACCGGCGAGAGCTTGTCACGGTGTCCGGCTACCAGTTCATGCGCCCAGTCGTTGTACGAGCGGGCCACCGCAGCGCCCAACGGGCCGGGGTTTTGCGAGGGAATTTCGATCGACGTCGGAAAAATAAACTGATAGTCGAGGCCCTCTCTGGCGTTGTCTTTGAGGCGGTATTCCATGTCGTAGCCGCCCTGCTGCCAACGCATCACTTCGTTGCCCCGTTGATTGGCTTCGGGATTGTAAAAAACTTGATGGGTCACCGGTTTCTTGAAATTTGCGTTGGCAATCGGGTCTTCCATCGGCGAGAGGTTGTGCTCAAACTTGGAGTAGAAAAATTTGCCGTCGCCGATACGCTTGGGTGAGTATTTCGCGAAAGGTTCGGGGAGTCGGTAAATCTCGTCCAGAAGCCAACCGTCGCGCAGGTGGGAGTCCAAATCGATAATCGCCATAAGAGCTTCTCCTTCGGCTTTGGTTTGGCCCGAAGCTATTACAGCGCGGTGAGGTGAGTCAAGGCTGTGGGAAAGTCAAGGATGGAGGATCGAGGACGGAAGATGGCGCCGCGCCAACCATCGTCTATCCTCTATGCTCGTTTCGTTTTAGCGCTCGACGCTGACGAGGCGGTAGCCGAGCTTGGCGATGTCGGGGAGAAAGCCCGGCGGGATGCGGCCGTCGAAACGAAAGATCGACAGGTCGGTGCCTCGCAGGCGATTCTCACGAAAGCAGAGCATGCTCAATATCGTGACGCGGCGATCTTGGCAGAGCCGGATGATGGCTGGCGCCGGATTGTCCAGGGCGTTGGACTCGATCATGATTCTCGTGCCGCCGCTCTTGGCGGCGGTGACGCTGATCAGCGCTTCGAAAACATCGGACTCGGTGATGATGCCGGCGAGGCGGTTTTCCCTCAGCACCGGCAGCGCGCCGATTCGGTTGACGTGAAGAGTCCGCGCGGCATCTTCGATGGTACAGTCGGGCGTAACGGTGATGACTTTTTTGGTCATGAGGCTAGCCACCGGGCGTGGCACAGACTCTTCGGTTACCTCGATCGAGAAGGGATTGAGGTCGCCGGGAAAACCGCGGGCGATGTCGTACTTGGCGACGATGCCGACCAAGCGATTGCCGGTGCCGGTCGACTCGACCACTGGGAAATGGCGAAACTTGCGCCGGCCCATTTCGACGGCGACGTAGGAGATAGTCGCATCCGGTGGGACGGTTATGACCTCGGGGTTCATCCACTTTTCGACAAACATCGTGCAGCGGGTCCTCTGAAAAGGTTGTTTGTGGTAAAATCGGCGAAGCCGAAGCAATCTTTAGGCTCTCGCCGCACGCCGGGATTTGCAGCCGGGGGCGCGCTTGTTGTAAGGAGTGGGCCGAACGGTAGGTACAAAGACGCGAAGACCAACGATTGGGAGATCGACAATGATGATTCGCATGGGTACATCCGAGCTGGGCGGGACGTTTTACACACAAGGCGCGGCGTTCGCAGAGCTATTTAATCGCGGCCGCGCTGACAACGACAAATGCGTGATTCAGACCAGCGATGCGAGCATTCACAATGCCGAGCAGCTCGATCGCGGCGAGTTGGAGTTCGGCTTTATGGCCTCGAACTGGATCGGCCGAGCCAAAGAGGGCAGCGCGCCTTTTCAAAGGAAAATCGCGCTGCGCATGGTAGCGCCGGCCAATCTCGGCCCGATGTTTTTCGTGAAATTGGCGGGCTCACCGATCAAAACGGTTGCCGACTTCGCCGGCAAGCGCATCGCCATTGGCACCAAGGGCAGCGGCATGGAGCAGCACGGCCAAACGATCTTCGGGGTGTTGGGCCTGTCCTACGACAGCTTTACGCCCGTCTACATGAGTTTTGTCGAAGGCGCCAAAGCATTGGTTGCGGGCGAGATTGACGCGCAGTTCCAGCCGCCGATCCCGAACAAAGTCATGACCGATCTGAGTGAGCGCGCCGATGTGCGCGTGGTGCCCTATGCGCCGGGGCAGCTCGAAAAGCTGCTCGCCGATGTGCCTTTCTATCGGCGCGCGACCATGGCAAAGAACGTGTTTCGCGGCGTGGTCGAAGATGCCGCGCAGATAGGCGTTATCAACGTGCTGGTGACCCACGAAAGAATCGCCAACGCCGTCGTGCGTGACATGGCCGCGGCGATCGTTGGCGGTCTCGATCGGCTGCCGCAAATGAATCCGCTGTTCAAAGGAACCCAAGATCTATTCGAACCTATGCGCGCCGCTGGAGCCGCAGCCTTCGAGTTTGGCGGCGTTCGGCTCCACGAGGGAGCTTTGGCCGCCTATCATGAGGCGGGCTATCTAAAGTGACGCAAATCAGAAAATATTCCTATTTGCCTTTGTCCATGCTCAGGCAGCCGCCGATCCGGCGGATTTGCCCGAAGGGCATGCGCAATTCCAATGATTATTTGAACCCTTTGGTAAAACTTACGCCATCCATCCTGCGGTACGGAAGCTGCGTTAGTGGCCGGTTGACCTTCATGGGCCGGTCTGGACAACGCAACCCAAAAAGGATAGGAGCATGGCGAAGTCGGAGAAAAAATCTAGCGATCGGGAAAGTTTTTGGCGGGCGATTTTCAACCAGAGTCGAGTAAACGGCGCCGCCTATAGAGGTGATTACTTGCCAGCGCACAGTTGGATATGGCCAAGAGGGACATTCCTACAGCGCCGACTGCGTTCTCTTAGAGCGCAACAGTTGGAAGACGCAGTAGAACAAGCCTTGCCAGGGAGCGAAGAGCTAGTCGCCGCTGCGGAAAAGTTTGACCGTGCGGTCTCGCCGCTTCATTTGGTCAAGGAGACGCGCAGTGGGGCTCACGAATACAGCGGGGAGGAGAGTGGTCCGCCGCGCGACTCTGCCTCTCGGACAAACCGCGGGGAACGTCCCCGCCAATCGCCGACTCAGGCGTTGCTCGGTCTCGAACGTGAGCGCTGGGCGCGTGTTAGCAACGGTGCCACGGAGCATGTAGAGATCGACGAGAAATCAGTGCAAGCAGCGTTGCACAAAGAAAACATGGAGAAATTCCAGCGAACGCTGCTACAGTCTGGTGCATGGGTGCGCGCCACTGGTTCTGAAGCAGAAGAGCTGCCGGTGGCTGCGAGCCGAGAAGTTTCCGAGCCGGTAAATAGGGCAAACAGCGCTGCGATAAAACAGGCTCAACGGGCTGCTGCTCCAGTTGAAGCAGAGCCTGCAAATTCGGCGCTGCTGGCCCACCAGGCGGCTGCGCCGGTCAACAACAGGAAAGTTGAACCGACGGTTCCGCCATCGGCGAGTCGCGCCGCGTCTTCAGCAGCACCGCAACCGATCGCTCAAAGCCAATCGGAGCTTGCCGGTTGGGATGATATTGACGAACGCCTCCTCTGGCTGGCCAAGCCTTCTTCCTAAAATTCTTCCGGGCTCGATTGCTCACTTGGACAATTTGCCTGCGGGGCTGATCGCCCGCAGGAAAAATTTTTTGTTTGTTGACACACCCAAGTCCGGCTGTATATACCAACTCCAGCCGACTAACGGAGGAGTTGTTCATGGCCGAGAGCCAAGGTCGTGGGGCGGATCGCTGGCCGATGACGGCGAAAAATACCGCTCTGATTGTCGTCGATATGCAGAACATCTGGGTGCATCCGCGCGGCGCGCGCTATCTGCCGAGCTCGGAAGACATCGTGCCGAAGATCCAACAACTCCTGAGCTTTTGCCATGCGCGCCAGATGCCGGTGATCTATCTGCACACCACCAAGCGCAGAGATATGGCCGATGTCGGCATTTTCGCCGACATCAAGCCGGCGACCCACGATGCCGACAACGAATGGAATAATTTTGAAGGCACGGTCGGCGCAGAGATCTACGAACCGGTGAAACCGACCGGTGCCGATATTCTCGTTAAGAAGTTTCGCTACAGCGGCTTTTACGGCACGCAGTTGGAGAATCTCCTGCGCGCCATGGGACGCGACACCATCGCCATCACCGGCGTGGCGACCAACGTCTGCTGCGATTCGACGGCGCGCGATGGCGCCATGCGCGATTTCAAGGTGGTTTTTCTTTCCGATTGCAACGCCTCTTTCTCGCAAGAGGAACAAGAGGCCACGTTGAAAAATTTCGATAAGCATTTCGGTGTGGTGATGGATTCCAAGGCCTTAATGACGCGCATCGATGGCTGAGGATAGAGCAAGGAGTACTGGAGTGTTGGAATGATCGGTTTTCAAAAGTCGTTTATGAAACGGTTCTTGGTTTGTCGCTGGGCAATGGTCGCTTTGTTGTCGGGGCGCGCGTTTGCGGGTCAGGCCGACTACGACGAAAAAGCCGTGGCGAATTTTTATCGCGGCAAGACCGTAACGATACTCGTCGGCCACTCCGCCGGCGGCGGGTTCGATACCTATGCCCGGGTGATCTCACGCCATTTGGGCAAGCATATTCCAGGTAATCCGAATATTTTGGTCAACAACATGCCCGGAGCCGGGACGCTCATTTCGGCCAACTACACCTTTAACCAGGCGCCCAAGGACGGCACGCTGATCAACTCCTTCGACGGTGGCATCGTGCCCTCGCAAATCTACGGCGCTAAGTCGGTGCAGTTCGATTTGGCTAAGTTCAACTACATCGGCGCGCCGGATTTTTTCAAGTACATCATGGCGGTGACCCGCAAACCCGGCATTGCCAAGATGGAAGACTTCATTTCCGGCGGCAAGCAAGTGGTGATCGGCGCGGTGCCCAACACCGGCATTCAACACGCGGCCGCGTTGATGCGCGAGGTCTTTGGCGCCAACGTCAAGGTAGTCAACGGTTTCAAAGGCACAGCGGAGATTCGCCTGGCGATGAAATCCGGCGAAGTGGATAGCGTCGTGACTGGCTGGGAGTCTTTGCGAGTGACCAACATGAAAGACTTTGAAACCAATGAATGGCTGGTGCTGTCACAATGGGTCGAAGAGCCGATCACTGACTTGCCGCAGAAAAACGTCCCGTCGATCTACCAGTTTGCGCGCAATGAAGATGAGAAACAGCTATTCAGAATGGGCTTGATCAAGCCCAACAGCTATGCGCGCCCCTACGTTTTGCCACCCGGTGTGCCGCAGGATCGGGTGCGCGCCATCGAAGCGGCGTTTCAGAAAACCCTGCGTGACCCAGAGCTGGTCGCCGAGGCGGACAAAACCCGACTCTCGCTCGGTCCCATTTCGGGCGCGCAACTGCGCAGCATGATCATCGACGGCTTGTCGATGCCGCCCAAATTGAAAGAGAAGCTGCGGCCGATGTTGGCGCCGGGGAGTTAGAAAACGATCGAGGATGGAGGATAGAAGATTGAGGCTCGAAATAGCTCGTCCTCCATTCTTCCTCTGCGATCCTCTATTTTCATTCTAGCGTTTCGCCACAGCGGTCTTCTTCGTCGCATTCTTTTCGATCCAGGCGATCAGCCAATCGGCCACTTGTAGGTTGTTCACATCCATCATCATCATGTGCGTGTTGCCGCGCACGCCTTGCTCGTAGGTGGCGAGAAACGTCGCTTTGCCACTGGCCGCGTTAACGTCGGCGACCGCCTTGCGGCATTCTTTGTCGCCGTTCCAGTCGTGATCGCCGGCAACGTTCACCCACGGCACTTTGGCCATGATGGCGATTTGCTCGGCATTCAAATCGCAGCCGCTCCGTCCTTCGACATTGATCAACCCCGCGACTAAGTCTGGGCGAGCCAGCGCGGTTAACGTGCCGTAGATCCCCGACTGCGAATGCACCATCAGCACCGCCGGTCCGACTCTTTTCAGCAGCTCGACCAGGGCGTCGACCGTTTTGCGCGGCGGTTGTGGCAGCGTGGCCTCGGTGTTGGGCACGAGCTGCGCCATGTATTGGTCGATATATTCTTTGGGAAATTTCGAGTCGGGCCACCATTCATCCGGCTTGGGGCCAAAACGAAATATGCTCCAGGCGCGCTCGTAGGTAAATTGGATGATGCCGCCCTTGGGAATCAGCAGGGGATCTTTTTTGCTTTCGGCGTTGTTGATCGGTGCCGGACTCCAACCTGAGCGGGCGCGGCCGACCTGATCGACGACGTAAACGGCGTAACCTTTGCGCAGGAAATGTTGTTTCCATCCGTCGCGTCCATCCGGTGTGGTGTCGTAGGTCTTGCCGGTGTGGCCGGAGCCATGCACCATGATCACCGGCCAGGCATTGGTCTTTTGTATCTGTGGGATCGCGTATTCGACATACATTTGATTGGCGACGACGCGACCGCCGGGGTTGCCGCCGCCGGGATTGTCGGTGCGCACGACCTCGCCGTTGACGAAAAAGCTGCCGGCTTCTCTGAGGACTGGCGGCGGTGTGGCATTGGCCCCGGTGGCACCGAGTGCCACGAGCGTTGTTAGCGCGAGTGATTTGGTGATCTTGGACTTCTTAGCCATACGACGAGATCCTCCCTAGGCCCAATTTCGGCCTAGGGATATCTCATCGCGCGGTCGCCGACAAGGAGACAATTGGCAAAGAGAGCTAGTTCTTGCTACTGAGCCCTTTGCGTCTTCATGCGTGGCCGTGGGCTTCTCGGTGGGCTTGTGCTTTCGCTTCGGCGTCCTCGCGCTCTTCCCTATCGAGTAACCAAAAGTTCGCGGCGATCAAACCGCCAATGCACAGCCCCGTTCCTTCTAAAGTCTGAGAAACTTTCTCGTTGTCAGAAAGGGAAGGCCGCCGTCATCTGTGGAGTAAACCGAAACGAGCAGATGAACTTTCCGGGGTCGTCGGGACGGGATGTGAAGGCAGTTGAGCTGGGTAACGCGGGAGACCTTGTTTGTCGCGGGTGATGGCCGCAGGGGCTCGGTGTAAGGACTTTGCTGCGCTCAGTTGTGCTGCGGACGTGGGGTAAGAGCGGCGCGTGCGGGAGTTGGATTTTAATTGCGGCGTCCGAAGTCTGTTTACGGTTCGTGTCGGATTGACAGACCGGTCTGCCATCCTTTACTCTCCATTTCGTTTGAGTGCCCTTGTGAATCCAAAACGACCTCAAGACGCCGTAACGCGGCGGCGCAACGGCAAGGAGACGGTATCGATATGGCCAATATCTTGGGAAGTCTCGCGTTGAATTTTTCCGCCCTCATGCTCGGACTGGCGGCGGTTGTTATGTGTGGCGCGCCGGCGGCGGCGCAGACGAAGCCGGCGACGGAGTGGGGAAAGCGCGCGCCTCTGGTCCAGCCGAACTCGGAAATGGCGGTGGCCGAGCTGGGCGGCAAAATTTATGTCATCGGCGGCTACCCGTCCGACCGGGTCAGCGTAAATGTGGTTCAGGTCTACGACATCAAGTCGGATAGCTGGCGGCTGACGACACCCTATCCGACGACCATCAACCACGCTTCGGCGGTGGGGATCAACGGGATGCTTTACGTCATCGGCGGGCAGACCAACGCCGGCACCCAGACCGAGGAGTCGCGCTACGTGACGGCGGTCTACGCCTATGATCCAAAGACGGAAAAGTGGCTGCCGCGGGCGCCGATGCCGACGGCGCGAAGCGCCATGGCCCATGACGTGATCGACGGCAAGATTTACGTCGCCGGCGGCCGTCCGCCGCGGGGCCACGATTTCGCGGCGTACGACCCGAAGGCGGACCGGTGGACCGTCCTTCCCGAATTGCCGACGGCGCGCAATCACATGGCGGCGGCGGCGATCGACGGCAAACTGTATGTGGTTGGGGGACGCTTCGGCGGCGGCTTTCGCAGCGAGATCACTGCGGTGAACGAAATGTTCGACCCGAATGCCAACAAATGGATTCCCAAACGGCCCATGTCGGAGTCCCGCAGCGGCCACAACGGCATCGTCGTCTACGGCTGTTTTCACACCTTCGGCGGCGAACATCCGACGGCCGGTCCATCGGGAGTGTTCCCCCATCATGAAGTTTACAACGCGAAAACCGACCGCTGGACTCGTTTTTCGGACATGCCGATCCCGGTTCATGGAGTGACGGGACTGGTCTACGCCAACGGCTGGATTTACTTGCCCGGCGGCGGCACCGAGATGGGCGGCAGCAGCGGCAGCACGCATCATCAGGTCGTTCGCCCCGGCCTGAAATGCGACTGACGGCGCGCCTCGTCGCGCTTGCGCTGGTCTTTGCCGGCGGCTTCGGTTGGGCTGCTATTTCGGCGGAGGTAGGGCAAAAACAGGTCGTCGCAATCACCCTCAAGGGCGGCAAGGTCCACGGACAGACGGAGATGTCGGGAGGTCTGCCTGTGGTGCGCGTGCGGCGCGGACAAGAGGTCGTGCTGCGCTGGCGCTCCGACATCGACATGATCGTTCACCTGCACGGTTACGATATTGAAACGCGGGTGAAGCCGGACCACGAAGCGATGACCGAGTTTGTCGCGCGCGCGGCCGGGCGGTTCCCCGTGGAGCGCCACGCCAAATTCGGACACACGACGCTGCTGTACCTCGAAGTTCGACCTTAATTCGGCCGATGAGACCGAAGGCTTTCGCGCCCATCATCGCCGTCGGTCTTTTGCCGATCGCTTCCTCGCCGGCGGCGGCGCATGCCTTCCTTCGGCGCTACGATTTGCCGCTGCCGCTCTGGCACTACCTGATCGGCGCCGGTTTCGTTATCGCGCTGACTTTTGTCTTTCTCGCGATCTTTCGCGCGGAGCGCTCCGCGGGTTTCACTCGAGGAATCGACCTTTCCCATACCGCGCTCGGCCGATTTCTGATCCGGTCTTCGCTTCGAAGAGGGCTGGCCTGGGGGTCGGTCTCCCTGTTTTTCTTCGTTGTTGCTGCGGGAGTTTTCGGCACCCAGGAAGACCCGTTCAAGAACATCCTGCCGGTGTTTATCTGGGTTATCTGGTGGGTCGGCTTTGCATTTCTCTGCGCCCTGGCGGGTAACGTCTGGCCGGCGGTGAACCCGTGGGCGGCCGTCGGACGCGGCGCGGAAGCCGCGATCGGCCGAGTATCGACGCGGCCCCTGCCGGCGGCGATCGGCGTCTGGCCGGCAACGATTTTATTCTTCGGCTTTGCATGGGCGGAACTCGTCTGGCCCGACAATGCTCAACCGGGAAAGCTCGCCGGTGCAATTTTGGTCTATAGCGCGATCACCTGGAGCGCCATGGCGCTCTACGGCACGGAGCGGTGGCTTGGTTGCGGCGAGACTTTTTCGCTCCTTTTCGAATGGCTCGGGCGGTTCGCGCCTTTGGGAGTGGGGCCGGGCGGGCGCGCCGTCTTGCGCCATTACGGCGCGGGTTTGCTCGATGAGGGCAAGGTCTCGAGTTCCATGATTGTGTTTATCGTCACCGTGCTCGTCACGGTTAGCTTCGACGGATTTCTCCACACGCCGCCGTGGAGTCAGCTTTTCAGCGCCGCCTTCAGCGCCTCCTACGATCTGGGATTGATCGATCTATTGGGAAACGTGGGCGCGCGCACGCTGATCGTCACCGCCGGGCTGATGGCGGCCCCGCTGCTCTTTCTTGCCGTGTTTCTGGCGGTGTGCGCGACGACGGCCGCGCTTTTGGCTGAGCCGCGCCGCGGCCGCCCGCGGGCGATGGCGATCGCCGGCCTCTACGCACCGACTTTGATTCCGATTGCGATCGCCTACCACCTTGCCCATTATCTTTCGCTGCTGCTCATCGAAGGGCAGCGCGTTGTCGCGCTCGTCTCCGACCCCTTCGGCATCGGCTGGAATCTCTTCGGCACCGCGGCTCTGGTGCCGGACATCGCGGTCGTCGACGCGCGCTTCCTGTGGCTGTTCTCGGTGGCCGCCGTTGTCGCCGGCCACGCCATCTCGGTGATCCTATGCCACATCATCGCGCTTCGGAACTGCGATGACCGCAAACAGGCGATCGTTTCGCAGCTGCCGATGCTCGCGCTGATGATCGGTTACACCATGCTGAGCTTGTGGGTTTTGGCCCAGCCGATCGTCGATTGATTGCATGGCTCTTTTAGCATCGACCGTGGTACGCTTAACGGCTGAAACGCGATTTGCTTGACGCTCCCTAACCTAGCCGATATTCGCCGGGCCACTTCTATGGATCAGGAAATCATTGCTCGATTGAAGCAGCGGAAGAGTATGACAAAAAGGGCAGCAAAAACCCGACGTCTTTTCCTCGAAACGTTCGACATGGCGACCGCCTTTCGTCCCCGATGAAGAGTTTTTCCAAAGTAGCACTCACCACTTGTAAGGTTTACATCTGGTTCCCGGGGTTTCCCTGAGCGGGATTGTGCAGGACTTGGGCGCTAGCTATGCTATCTTCATAGTAACTGAAGCCTGAGGTAAACTTAGCTTACTAACGAGCCGTCCAATGATAAGACCCGTGCTGGGGGGAACGCTAAGTGGATCTTTATTGTGAAGATGAATCGCTAATCCATGCCGTCCATGACGCTATCGGCCGGCGCGAATTTCTCGGCTTAATGATCGCTGCATCCCTGTTTCCGGCGCACGCTTTCGCTGAAACGCCGGAGGAGATGCGCGCGCGGTTTCGCAAACAGTCGGCAGAGGCAGAACGGCGTGGGCTAGCAGAGCCGTTCAAGGGAATCACCAGCGACGGCAAAGTTGTCGACGGGCTTTTTCCGATCAAGCCGACCGGGGTCTCCACGGCAGCGGCACGAGCGGCGGCGGAGCAATTCCTCAGCTCATTGACGACGGAGCAGCGCGGGAAAGTTATGTTGCCGACCGACGACCCCGAGTGGCGCAAGTGGATGAACCAACATTTTTACCAACGCCAAGGCATAAGCTTTCGGGAGATGACGGCGTCACAGCGCAACGCGGCCTTCACGCTCCTGGGCGCTTCGCTCAGCGCCAAGGGCGTGCGCCTGACGCGCGACATCATGCGCCTCAACGAGACGCTCGGCGAGCTTACCGGCGACCGCGAGTTTTTTGGCGAGGGGCTTTATTTTATCACCATCATGGGCAAACCCTCGGCGAGCGAACCCTGGGGTTGGCAGTTCGACGGCCACCATGGGGTGATCAACTATTTCGCCCTTGGCGATCAGGTGGTGATGACTCCCTATTTCGCCGGCTCCGAGCCGGTAATCGCTGCGTCGGGCAAGTATCAGGGCACGGCAATCCTGCAAGAAGAGCAGACGCAAGGTCTGAAGCTGATTCAAACGTTGGATGACGCGCAGAGGCAAAAGGCGATTCTCAATGTCTCGAAGACCGGCAACAACGCATTGGCGGAAGCCTTCAAAGACAACCTAGTGCTGGACTACGCCGGCATTCGCGCCGCCGATTTGCCAACCCGCCACCAACAGCAAATGCTCGATCTTGCCGGCCTCTACGTCGGCAATATGGACGAAGGCCATGCCAAGATCAGAATGGACGAGATCAAGCGCCATCTCGACGCGACTTATTTCGCCTGGATCGGCGGCACCGAGTCAGACAGCGTGTTTTACTATCGCATCCACAGCCCGGTGGTCCTCATCGAGTTCGACCACCAGCGACCCTTCGCGCTGCGCGGTAGCCAGCCAACACGCGAGCATATCCACACCGTGATGCGCACACCCAACGGCAACGACTACGGCAACGACTACGGCAAGGATCTACTGCGCCAGCACTATCTCAAGAGCCACAGCCGCTAATAGTGTTTCCAATGGTGCGAAAAGTTGGTGCTCCCGCGTTCGACGCAATTGCGAAGTAAACTAAGTCGTCGTCGAGAACGTCTAAATTTTAGCGCAAGAATTGCTACTAGAAGAAGGGAGCCGTTGTCAATAGGTGTGTAAAAAGATACTAGGCGGCGACCCTCATCTCTTTGCCATTGTCATACTTCGTCCCGCGCGCTACTTTTCCGACAAGCTGTGGTGCGTTCAGTTTGCGGAA
>VGTH01000030.1 GCA_016874755.1 Deltaproteobacteria bacterium
ACGAACAGCGGCGCTGACCAGTCGCCGGGTCACCCGCTCGATTATACCGCCCCAAACTGCCGCCCAGCATCCGCGTCTACGTATGTGCCGTTGACCGTCGGTGCGGAACCTTAGAGCGGAGTTATGGATGGGCCGGCAGGCTTGCAATCGTAACTGCCACTATGGTAGAAATTTTCTACACTTAGGAGGTTGACTCAAAGTGGGCTCTGCCCGCTTTTTTTGTTTCTAGGCTCAAAAAACATGGACGCCACGCTCACCCGGATATGGGAACTGGCAGCTTCATTAGCCGAAACTGAAGGGATGGAGATCGTCGATATCGAGTTTCATCGCGACGGCAGGCGAAGCGGCCGGGTGTTGCGGCTCTATCTCGATAAGCCGGGCGGCGCCAACGTTGACGACTTGAGTCGGATGAGCCGGCTCTTGAGCGAGCGGCTCGATGAAGCTGATTGCATCGAAGGCGCCTACACCTTGGAAGTGTCCTCGCCGGGCATCAACCGACCACTGCGCCGTCCGGAGCATTTCTCGCAATTTGTCGGTAAGCGTATTCGCGTGCGCACACGCGACATGATCGACGGCCGCCGTTCGTTCCTCGGCATCTTGCAGGAAGCGGGGGCGGACAAGATCAAAGTCATGCAAGATCGAGTGGAGCACGAAATCCCCTTCGCGCAGATCGAAAAGTCAAATTATGAGCACGACTGGAGCGCCTAGTATGCAGCAAGATCTCAATCGCGTCATCGAACAGGTCAGTAAAGAAAAGGGCATCGATAAATCGATCCTCATCAGTGCCCTGGAAAACGCTATGGTCTCGGCGGCCAAAAAAACCTTCGGCCACCAGCGCAAGATTGAGGCGCAGTTCAATCCCGAAATCGGCGAGGTCGAGCTGTTCGAAGCCAAGACGGTGGTCGACACGGTGCAAGATGAGGCCACCGAGATCACGCTGGGCCAAGCGCGCGAGCTGCTCGACCCCGACGCCGAAGTCGGCGACGAGCTTTTGTCCAAGCTCGATTCGAGTATGTTTGGCCGTATCGCCGCTCAGGCGGCAAAGCAAAACATCGTGCAGAAAGTGCGCGACGCCGAGCGCGAGATTATTTACAACGAGTTTAAAGGCCGTGCCGGCCAATTGGTCAACGGCATCGTGCAGCGTTTCGAGAAGCGCAATATTATCGTCAACCTCGGCCGCACCGACGCGATCCTGCCGGAAAAAGAACAGGTGCCGCGTGAGCGCTACCGCCAGGGCGACCGCATTCGCGCGTACATCGTCAGCGTCGATAACACCAGCCGCGGGCCGCAGATCATTCTCTCGCGCACTCACCCCGGTATGTTGATTCAACTGTTTACCCAGGAAGTGCCGGAGATTTACGAAGCCATCGTCGAAGTCAAGGGCGCCGCGCGCGAGCCCGGCGGGCGGGCGAAAATCGCTGTGGTTTCCAATGACCCGGATGTCGATCCGGTGGGCGCCTGCGTCGGCATGAAGGGCACGCGCGTGCAGGCGGTGGTTCAGGAGCTGCGCGGTGAGAAGATCGATATCGTGCACTGGATTCCCGATCAGGCGGAATATGTCTGCCGTGCCTTGGCGCCGGCGAAGGTTTCAAAAATCATTATCGACGACGAAGACCACAGCATGGAAGTGATTGTGCCCGACGACCAGCTCTCTTTGGCGATCGGCAAGAAGGGGCAGAACGTGCGGCTGGCCTCGCGGTTGACCAACTGGCGCATCGACGTGCGCAGCGAAGCGGAAGCTGAGGAAGAGACGCGCATCGCGCGCGCGTCGATCGGCGCGATTCCCGGCATCGGCGATTTTGCCGCCGAGCTGCTCTTCCAAGAGGGCTTCAAATCGGCCGAGGAAGTGGCAGCCAGCACGTTGGAAGAAATTATGGATGTGGAGGGCATCAGCCCGGAGAAGGCGGCGTCACTGCATAAATCGGCGCTGGAATATATCGCTGAGAAGCAGCGTAAAGAAGCCGAAGAGGAGGCGGCGCGGGCCGCGGCGGCTGAAGCCGCGAGCGCGGCGCCGGCCGAAGCTCCGGCGGAGGAGAAGCCGTAACGCAGCGCGTCGTCGCCAAGAGTGGTCATGTGCCGCTGCGCACTTGCTTGGGCTGCGGCCAGCGCGCCGCGCAGCAAGGCTTGATTCGCTTGACGGCGCGCGATGACGGGCGGCTTGAGATCGATTGTAGGGACCGCGTGGGACGCGGCGGTTACCTGCACGCAACGCCGTCCTGCTGGCAGGAGTTTTTGCGCAAGAAGAGTCACCACCGCGCGTTTCACATGGAGTTGAGCAAGCACGCCAAAGAAGCATTGATTCAGGCGTTACAGGTAAGGGACCGGGAGTAAACGAGTATGGCAAAAATGCGAGTCCACCTGCTGGCAAAAGACTTAGGTGTCGAAACCAAAGATCTGGTCGCTCAGTTGGACAAATTGGGCATGCGCGGCCGCAAGTCGCAAAGCACGCTCGAGGACGATGAAGTCGCGCGTGTGCGCGCGGTTTTCGCCGCTTTGGAGAAGCCGCAGGTGCACGTCGGCGAAGAGAAGGTCGTCGCCGACCGGGTCGTCAAAACCGAAGACGAAAGTCACGGTGAAGTGCAGGCGCGCGAAACTGTGGTTGAGCGGCGCGTCGGCGTCGGCGTTATTCGCCGCCGCACCAAGCGCGAAGAGGTGCCGCAGGCCGAGGCGGTGGTTGCCGAAACCCAGCCGGTAGAGGACGCAGTGCCAGCGCCGCTTGCAACGGAAACTCGGCCGGCGGTGGAAGTGATGGAGCCCGAGCACGAGGTTCCCGTCGAAATGACCGCGGAAGAGTTTGCCGCGGTCTTGCCTGAACAAGTGGCAGAACCTGAATTTGTCCCCGAGCCCGAGCCGATCGTTGAGTTGCCGGTGGAGGCGAGCGCTGTTGAGGCCGCCCCATTGGAGGCCAAGCAACAGGAAGCCGTTGAAGTAGCACCGGCTCAACAAGTAAAGCCGCAAGCAGCACCGCCGCCGCCCGCTGCAGCGCCTGCTCCAGCTACTGTGAGCGCCGCGCCGCGACCTGCGGCGCCGGCCAAAGATGCGCCACGCGGACCGGTGATCATCGGCCGTATCGATTTGCGGCGCACGGTAACGCCTGCGCCGCCACCGCCGGGACGGCGTCCCGCGCCAGGCGCAGGGCAGGCCCCCAATGGCACTGCAGGCGCATTGCGCGATGGTGCCGCACAACCGCCGGTAACCACCGACGGCGATAAGCCTAAGTCCGGCCGGCATAAGAAACGCGTCGTTAAGAAGCAAGATGTGCTTGAGTTTCGTGAGAAGGAGTTGCGTGGCGGCGGCCGGGTGCCGAAAAAGAAACGAGCCTTGCCCGGCAAGGAGCAGCGTAAAACCGAAATCACGGTTCCCAAGGCGAGCAAGCGCGTTATCAAGATTTCCGAAGTCATTACCGTCGGTGATTTGTCGCGTGAAATGGGCGTTAAAGCGGGCGAGGTCATCAAGAAGCTCATGAGCATGGGCATGATGGCGACCATCAACCAGGTGCTCGATGCTGACACGGCGACATTGATCGCGTCGGAGTTCGATCACGCGGTGGAAAACGTCGCCTTCGATGCCGACAGCGCCTTGGAAGTGGAGCATCAGGTCGAAGAAGAAGAGTCGGCCCTTGAGCCGCGGCCGCCGGTGGTGACGATCATGGGCCACGTCGACCACGGCAAAACTTCGTTACTCGATGCGATTCGCAGCACCAACGTGACGGCTTCAGAGCATGGCGGCATTACCCAGCATATCGGTGCCTATCACGTGGCCGTCGAGGGCCGCAGTGTGACGTTCCTCGACACGCCGGGTCACGAAGCGTTTACGGCCATGCGCGCCCGCGGCGCAAAGGTTACCGACATCGTGGTGTTGGTTGTCGCTGCCGACGACGGTGTCATGCCGCAGACGATTGAAGCGATCAATCATGCGCGCGCCGCCGAGGTGCCAATCATCGTCGCGGTCAACAAGATTGACCGGCCCGATGCCAATCTCGAAAAAGTAAAGCGCGGTCTCGCCGAGCATGGCTTGGCGGCCGAAGACTGGGGCGGCGACACGGTGTTTGCACCGGTCTCAGCCAAAACCCAAGAGGGCATTCCGCATCTTCTAGAAATGCTTTTGCTCCAGGCCGATATCCTGGAGCTGAAAGCCAACCCGGGCAAGCTCGCGCGCGGCACCATCGTCGAGGCCAAACTCGACCGCGGCCGCGGCCCAGTTGCCACCGTGCTCGTTCAAGAAGGCACGCTGCGCGTCGGCGACGCCTTTGTCTGCGGTGTGTTCCACGGCAAAGTGCGCGCCATGATCGACGATCATGGGCAAAAAGTCGAAGAAGCGCCGCCGGCGTTTCCGGTCGAGATTCTCGGTTTGCAGGGCGTGCCGCTGGCCGGCGATTCCTTTGTCGCCGTGGCCGACGAATCGAAGGCGCGCCAGGTTGCCGAGTTCCGCCAGAGCAAACAGCGCGAAACCGAACTGGTCAAGACCAGCAAGGTCTCACTCGACGAGCTCTACGACCAGATCAAGACCGGCGATGTCAAAGAGTTGCGCGTGGTGTTGAAAGGCGACGTGCAGGGCTCAGTAGAGGCGGTGACCGATGCGCTGACGCGTATGTCGACCGACGAAGTCAAGCTGCGCGTTATTCACGGCTCGGTCGGTGGCATCACCGAGAGCGATATTTTGCTTGCCGCCGCATCCAATGCGGTGGTCATCGGCTTTAACGTTCGCCCGGAATCGAAGGGCGCGGCATTGGCGGCCAAAGAGGGTGTCGATGTGCGGCTCTACACGATCATTTACGAGGCGGTGGCCGATGTGCGCGCCGCCATGGAAGGCTTGCTCGAACCGACTTTCCGCGAGCAGACCCATGGGCGGGTGGAAATTCGCCAGACCTTCAATATTCAAGGCGTTGGCACCATCGCCGGTTGTTATGTGAGCGAAGGCAAAATCACCCGCGGCAGCCAGGTGCGCTTGCTGCGCGATCAGGTGGTTGTGCACGAAGGCAAACTGGCCAGCCTCAAACGTTTCAAAGACGATGCGCGCGAAGTGGCGGCGGGGTACGAGTGCGGTCTTGGCCTCGAGGGCTTCCAGGATATCAAGCAGGGCGACGTCCTCGAAGCGTTTGAGCGCATCCCGGTCATTCGGCGCATTGCGCCCACGCCAACCGGACGTGAAGCGCAGCGGGCGACGGCCGCCGAGCAGCGCTAATGCGGGCCGCAAGTAAAGCTGATGGTCATCGGGGTGCTCAAGCTTAATTTGCTATTGCCGGAAAACCACTCGCTCAAAGGCAAGCGCGGCGTGTTAAAACGCATTCAGGCGCGGGTGGCCAACCAGTTCAACGTGTCAGTCACCGAGTGCGGCGAGCACGATCTTTGGCAAAGCGCCGTGCTCGGTTTCGCCCTGGCGGGTAGCAGCCGGCCGATCATCGAAGCGACGTTGAATAAGATTGTCGACTTCGTCGATGATCTAGGCCTTGCCGAAGTGGGCGCCGCCGAAACCGACATTCTTTTCTGTTGAATTAACAATCGATGGATTACCAGCGCGCTGATCGAGTCGGCGATCTGCTCGTCGAGCTGATCGCCGAAGTACTGCGTGAAGAGTTGCGCGATCCGCGCATCGCCGGTGTCACGGTGACCGGCGCCAAGGTCAGCAAAGATTTGCGCCACGCGCGGATCTTTTTCAATCGCTTGGGTGGCCAAGGCGATCTTAAAGAAGCTTTAGCCGGGTTGAAGAGTGCCACGGGTTTCATCCGCTCGAAAGTCGCCAAGCAGCTGAAACTGAAATTTGTCCCGGCAATCGAGTTCACCTACGACGAATCCCAAGATGAAGCGCAGCGGATCGATTCACTGTTGAAGCAAATTCGCTCATAATCCTTTGCCCGCAAGCTTGAGAGCCTTCGCTCCCAAAAAACTGCTGCGTTCCTGTTTTGTGTAAAAGTTTTTTACGAACTTGAACCGCGCGCAGTTTTGTCAAGTAGCTGGCATTACAACGAATTTTGCGAATATGTCGACGCGCTTCGGGTTAATCCACAAGGCCGCGCAATCTGTAAGCTATGCTGATATTTCCCGATGCTGTTTGTTTAGCTAAGCAGTTGATTTTACTTGCAGGGAAAAACGGTCTGAAGTTTGCTTTGACGGGTTTAAAATTAGTCAACTGTTCCGCAACAGGGTAGCACAACAGCAGGTCTCGTTTAACCTGACCAGTGTGCAGGTTCAGTTCGCGGTTTGTTTCCGACGCTACGGTCGGGCATGTGCTCAGCGGCAATGGCATCGTCTCGCAAACCTCACCGCAAACCTTTAGTGCCAGCTGCACGACAACCACCAACTGTAATGCCAGCACCACCAATGGTAGCAATTTCAATGGAACAGCGGCGTTGGCACTGCCGCTCGCATCGTTTAGCGGCCCAGGCATCTTCAACCTTATCGCTACACTTAGCGGCGATGTCGTTCCCGAAACCATTCCTGACGCAGGACCGGTTTTTCCACTGAACACGGCCATCAATGGCACGCTCAGCGCAAGTTGGAACGGTACGGTGTCGGTCGCCTACACCTATGATGCACCGACGGCGGGAGTCCCCGAGCCGGCGAGCCTCTAACTTCTTTCCGCCGGCCCGGGCGGTCTTATGGGGCTCCAGATGCGCCGCCGATAGCAGGCTTGTTCGCGCAAAAGCGACCAACGAATTCTATCAGAGTATCTTCAACGCGCAGTTCCATCCTAGAGAACCTGCTTTGCCGTGGTGATTAGAAATTCTTTACGCGAAAGGTGTAGGGTGCTAGTCATCGTATTGGTTCACCATGACTCAAAGCGGCATTCTACTCATCGATAAAGTTGTCGGACCGTCCTCAGCGCAGGTCGTACATCGGGTCAAAAAATTGCTCGGTGTGAAAAAGATCGGTCATCTTGGCACGCTCGATCCGTTTGCTTCGGGGCTGCTGCTCCTGGGCGTGAACGAAGGCACCAAAATCGCCGATCTCTTTCTTGGCGGGGTCAAGAGCTACCGCGCGCTGATGGTTTTGGGTACCGAGACCGACACTCAGGATTGTACGGGTCGGGTATTAGCCGAGCGTCCTGTGCCGGATCTAAGCGCGCAAGAGATCGAGGCGCTTGAAAGAAAATTTACCGGTGAGCTTGAGCAGGTTCCGCCGATGTTCTCGGCGTTGAAAAAAGACGGCATGCGGCTCTACCAACTGGCCCGCGAGGGCAAAGAAGTGGACCGGGCAGCGCGCCAAATTACCATATCTTCATTGAGCTTGCGGCGCGCCGGCGCGACGGAGATCGAGTTCGACGTCAGCTGTTCGCGCGGTACCTACGTCCGGACCTTGGCACACGACATGGGACAGGCGCTCGGTTGCGGTGCCCATCTGCGCGAACTGCGCCGGACCGCCTGTGAGCACTTAACGGTTGAGCAAGCGGTGACGGTCGATCGATTGGAAGCGCTTTGTTCGAGCGGCACGGTGCCGCTGATCGGATTGTCGCAAGCGCTAGCGCATTTATCGGTGATTGTATGGGACAGCGCAACGTTGTCGAAGCTGCGCCAAGGGCAGCAAGACACTTTGCACAAGCTACCCCGGCCCGCTGATGGTGCAAGCTTCGTGCGGATTACCGATGGCCATGACACGCTGGTCGCGCTGGCGCAGTGGGGCACCGATGGCGGTATTGGCCGATGGCGCTTGGCGCGGGTATTCGCAGTCTAAGATGCGGCACGCAGCGCGCAGGTTCGGTTGACATTCCGGTGTCCAATCGGATAGCCTACGCAGACTGCTAGGACCCGGTCGCAGGCCGGCGTATGACCTCGAGTCGTCCATGAAGTCTTTGGATCTAACTCAGCAACCACCGAGAAGTTTGGAAAAGGGAGATAGTTTTGCTCATGAGTAATTCATCTGGTACGGTACCTGCCAATCCGCACATCCAAAACTGGGTTAAAAGCATGGCTGCCATGTGTCAGCCCGACAATGTTTACTGGTGCGATGGATCGGAAGCCGAAAAGGAGAAACTCACACAGATCGCGGTGCAATGCGGCGATTTGATGCCGCTCAATCAGAAGGAATTACCGGGCTGTTATCTCCATCGAAGCGCGCTTAACGACGTGGCGCGCACGGAAAATCTGACGTTTGTTTGCACCGAGCGGCAGGAGGATGCCGGTCCCAATAACAACTGGATGGCGCCATCGGAATCCTACGATAAACTCTCGAAAATTTTCAGCGGCGCCATGCGCGGCCGAACGCTTTACGTGATCCCGTTCTTGATGGGGCCGCAGGGGTCGCCATTTAGCAAGGTCGGCATTCAAGTCACTGACAGCGTGTACGTCGTGCTCAACATGCGCATGATGACGCGCATGGGCAAAGTCGCTCTCGATCATCTCGGCAACTCCGATGACTTTACGCGCTGCTTACATTCCAAAGCCGATCTCGATATGGAGCGGCGGTTTATCTGCCACTATCCCCAGGATAATACGATTTGGAGCGTCGGCTCCGGCTACGGCGGCAACGCGCTTCTAGCAAAGAAGTGTTTGGCGTTGCGTATCGCCAGCAAGCTCGGCCAAAAAGAAGGCTGGTTGGCCGAACATATGTTGATCGTTGGCATCGAAAGCCCCGAGGGCGAAGTTACCTATGTCTGCGGCGCGTTCCCGAGCGCCTGCGGCAAAACCAATCTCGCCATGCTGGTGCCGCCCGCCGGTATGAAAGGTTGGAAGATTCACACCGTCGGCGATGATATCGCTTGGCTGCGGGTTGGCTCGGACGGTCGGCTGTGGGCGATCAATCCGGAAGCCGGCTTCTTTGGCGTCGCTCCCGGCACTGGCTCTAATACCAATCCGAACGCCGTGGCCACGGTGAAAAACGACACGATCTTTACCAATGTGGCGCTGCGCTCCGACGGCACCGTCTGGTGGGAAGGCCACGACGATCCGACGCCGAACAACGCGCATGATTGGCGCGGCAAAGCCTGGGACCCGGCGAGCGGACAACCGGCGGCCCATCC
Source organism: Deltaproteobacteria bacterium (assembly GCA_016874755.1). Lineage (NCBI taxonomy): Bacteria > Pseudomonadati > Myxococcota > Myxococcia > Deltaproteobacteria bacterium. The sequence continues at coordinate 8,956 of VGTH01000030.1, forward strand.
CAATGCGCGCTTCACAGTCTCGCTCAAGCAATGCCCGACCTACTCGTCCGAATGGGAGAAGCCCGAAGGTGTGCCGATCAGCGCCATGCTTTTTGGCGCGCGGCGCAACAAGCTCGTGCCGCTGGTTTATCAATCGTTCAATTGGCAGCACGGCACGTTCCTCGGTGCGACCCTGGCATCGGAGACGACGGCTGCAGCCACGGGCGCCGTCGGCGTTGTGCGCCGCGATCCAATGGCGATGCTGCCCTTCTGCGGCTACAACATGGGCGACTATTGGGGCCATTGGCTGTCGATGTCGAAGCGGGCGACCAACCCACCGAAGATTTTCCGCGTCAATTGGTTTCAGCGCAACGACCAAGGCAAGTTTATCTGGCCGGGGTTCGGCGAAAATCTGCGAGTGCTGCGCTGGGTGATTGAGCGTTGCAAGGGTGCCGGCGCCACCGATGAGACGCCCATCGGCTACGTGCCCAAAGCGGCCGCGCTGAACGGCGATGGGTTGAATGTTTCTCAAAGCGACCTGAACCAGCTCGTCGCCATCGATCGCGACGGCTGGAAAAACAATCTCAAGAGCCAAAGCGAATACTTTGACACCTACGGCGATCATTTGCCGGTCGGTATCAAAGAAGAACACAACTCCCTAGCCAATCGCCTAAAGGGCTGATCTAAGGGATCTCCAGGAGGTTCGAATGGCACGAGGACATCATGATGTCGGTGGGTTGCCAGGCGCCGGGCCGATCGATCAGAGCCAGCACGAACTTGCCGACTGGGAAATTCTCGCAGACGCCGTCAACCAGGCGTTGGGCGCACGCGGTGTCAAGCGCACCGATGAGCTGCGCCGGCTGCGCGAGGAGATGGATGCGGCGGCCTATAAAAATTCTTCCTACTACGAGCGTTGGATTGCCAGCATCGAGGGCATCCTGATCGAAAAAAAAATCCTGACGCGCGCAGAAATTGACCGCAAAGTTGCCGAGTTCGAAAAAAAGTGGGGTGAGCCATGACCTTTGCACCGGCGACCGGCCGGTTTCGTCCTGGCGATCGCGTGAAGGTGCGCTTCGAAGATCGCCCGGGCCACATCCGCACGCCGTGGTACGTCCGCGGCAAGACTGGCTTTGTTGAACGGGTCTACGGTGATTTTCTCAATCCGGAATCGCTCGGCCACGGCGGCGATGGTTTGCCCAAGCGGACTCTGTATCTAATCGCGTTTGCGCAGTCCGACCTCTGGGAAGGGTATCGCCAAAATACACCGGACAAATTGCTGGTCGACATTTACGACCATTGGCTGGAAAAAGCCGCGTAGGAGGTCTATCCCAATGACTACGACAGCTACCCCCGCCGACGATCACGGCCATGACCATCCAAAACATGAATTGAGCGCCACCGCCAAAAGAATCTATGCGATCCGCGCGCTCTTGGTCGAGAAGGGTGTTATTAGCGAGAAAGACATTCAATGCCAGATCGAATATCAAGAGGCGCGCTCGCCGGTTAATGGTGCCAAGCTGGTGGCCCGTGCCTGGACCGACCCTGCGTTTAAGCAACGCTTCATCGCCGATCCGAAAGCGGCTTGCGCGGAAATGGGCATCGACGCCACTGCCATCAACGAATTTGTCGTTTTGGAAAACACCGAGAAGGTGCGACACATGGTGGTCTGCACCTTATGCTCGTGTTATCCCAGGCCCATACTCGGCCGCCCACCCGACTGGTACAAAAGCATGAACTATCGCCAGCGCTCAGTCGTCGATCCGCGCGGCGTGATGCGCGAGTTTGGTCTGGTCTTGCCGGACGATGTGCAGGTCCGGGTCCACGACAGCACGGCGGACATTCGCTACCTGGTATTACCGCTTCGTCCCAAAGGCACGGAAAAACTGAGCCAAGCGGAGTTGGAAAAGTTGGTGACCCGCGACAGCATGATCGGCGTGATGGACGCTTTGTCAGCAGTGCCCGCCGCCTAAGGCCCGGCGAGTAAATTTTTTTTGACAGCGAATCGCAGCGCTCTTATAATACGACCTCGCTAGAGACTCTCAGGTCCGGCCGCAGTTGCTAGCCAAATTGAGTGGAGACGGTCCGCCCGTGGCAGCCGTCAGGATGGGAGCCAAAGGATATTTGGCTCGAGGGTAGGATGGAACCCGCCCAGGAACTCAACGGGTTTTCGTGGAGGCATTCTCGCATGCCCGCTCTTTCTAACGCGCGAGCGCTGCGCGTTATCGGTCAAGACTTGGAAACACGCGGACTTAAAACGTTCGACATTCGCCGCCAGCGCGATCGTTTCGAGGTCCATTGCGGTTACCAAGCGCCGCCGGCGCCGACGCCGGTTTTGCTGGAATATTCCGCCGCCGACATCGATGAATTGGAAAGCCGCGCTCAAAGCAACCGGCGTGATGCTACGGCGCCGCTCGATCTTCTTTCACTCTCCCAGATGCTGCGCTCTTTAGGCGGCTATTTCGACGGCAAGAATATCAACTTGGTGCGGATCTCCAATGTGGAAAGCGCTGGCGCCGAAGCCCGCTTCAAGATCGAAGGTGAGACCGAGCGTGGTGAGCGTCTCACCGACGAACGGAGCGCCTCGGCGATCTACGATATGGGCGTCAATATGTACAAGCAGCGGGGCCGAGCGACGGAACGCTATGCGCGCTGGCGGCGTTGAGTCAGGGCACGGGGCACGGTGAGCATTGGATAGCGACGCAAACTACTATTCGCTTTTGGGCGTGAAGCGCCGCGCGAGTGCTGACGACATCAAACGCGCCTATCGCAAACTCGTCTTTCAATACCATCCGGACCGCAACCCCGACGACGACGACGCGGCAGAAAAGTTAAAGCAGATCATGGAAGCCTATGACGTGCTTTCCAACGACGAAAAGCGCGCCTCCTACGATCGCGCCAATTGGTCGGCCTTTCAGCAGGAGGAAGAAGAGGAGGCCAAGGAGGAAGCCGGCAGCAACGGTTATCGATTCAACTACGAGTTTAAGCAAAAACTGGAGCCCGAACCGCGCTGCCCCAAATGCGCGGTAGTCGGGATCGAACATGTCATCGCGCGCAAAAGCAGCAGTGGCCCGGCGCGCGGCAAACAGTTTATCTCCAGCCCGTTTCAAGTGATCTTCTGCGACCAGTGCGGCCACGTCTACGGCGTGGCAGGCACCTCGGGTTAGGGGCAAAGAGCGAAGCGGTAAGAGCAAAGAGCACGAACTCCAGATGTGTATCTTACGCTTTGCACTTACCTCTTTGCCCTTCGCGCTTTAGTGCATCACGCCGCCGCCCTCGACGACAAGTAGTTGCCCGGTGACAAAATCGCTGTCCGAGCTCGCCAAATAAAGCGCTGTGCCGACGATATCGGCAGGGGTTTCGACACGTTTGAAAGCACGCTTGCCGACGCTGCCTTCGCGCCGCGCTAATACTTCATCTGAGACATTTTCTTCGCTCATGGTCGAGCCCGGCGTCATGCAGTTGACGTTGATGCCGAACTCGCCCAGTTGGCGCGCCATTACGCGGGTCAACGCCACGACGCCGCCCTTGGCCGTCGTGTAGTGCGGCATGTTGCCCGAGCCGCTGAAGAACGTGCCCGAGGCGATGTTGATGATCTTGCCGCTCTTTTGCTGCTTCATGATCGGGATCACCGCCTTGGAACAAAGAAACACGCCTTTCAAATTGACTTCGATGACCCGGTCCCATTCGTCGAGCGCCAGCTCTTCCACCGGCCCCTTCCAGAGGTTCTGCGTGACGTAAATCGCCGCATTGTTGAGCAGCACGTCGATGCGGCCAAATTTTTTTCACCGTCTCCTGCATCAGCCCTTGAATGTTGGGCAGCTTGGTAACATCTGTGGTGCGCGCCCAGGCTGAGCCGCCGGCATCCAGAATCGCTTTAGCGGTTGCTTCGCCGCCCGCCGCATCGATGTCGGCGATGACCACATGAGCCGCTTCTTCGGCGAAGCGGCGCGCGTAGGCCTTGCCGATGCCGTGGGCGGCGCCGGTGATGATGGTCACTTTGTCTTTCAGTCGCATGGGCATCTCCGTTGGCGATGGTCGCAATGATTCGCGGTCATGCTAGTGCAAGGCCGATGTTGATTCAACCGATAATGGTTTGACAGGCTGACCGGTCAGCGATTACTGTTGCCCTAGAATCAACTGACCGTTCAGGAGGTGTTTCAACATGATGACGCTTTATTTTAGTCCCGGCGCGTGCTCGCTGGCTTCGCACATCGGCCTCGAAGAAACCGGCGCGCCCTATGAGCTCAAGCCGGTGTTACTGGCCAAGGGTGAGCAGCGCACCGAGGCCTACCAGAAGATCAACCCGCGCGGCAAAGTGCCGGCGCTGAGCGTCGACGGAAAGGTGCTCGTAGAGAATACGGGCATTCTCACGTTTCTGGCGCAGAAGTTTCCCCAGAGCAAGCTGCTGCCCAGCGACGCCGCGGAGGCCGGTCGTTGCGTCGGCACCATGTGCTGGTTTTCCAGCGTGGTGCATCCGTCATACCAGCGCCTGCATCGCCCCGAGCGGTTCGCCGAAGGTGAAGCGGCCTACGCCGGCGTCAAGGAAAACGGCAAGAAAATGTTCTTCGCCAATCTGCAAGAGATCGATTCCATGATCCAGGGCAACGACTGGGTGATGGGCAAAGAGTTCACTGCGGCCGATCCCTACGCGCTGGTCTTTTATGGTTGGGCGGCGCGCAGCGGCTTGCCGGTACAAGATCTCAAGGCGTATAGCGCATGGCGCGAGCGCATGATGAATCGGCCGTCGGTGCGCAAAAGCGTTGAGCAAGAAGAAAAGGTCGCGGCTTCGTAGCGGAGATCGGGAGCGATGTCCGGTGCCGATGTCGAGCTCGCCGGGGGTTTTAAACGGCGCTTGTGACGTCGCAGGGAATCTGGTGTGTCGCGGAACTGAGGCGTAAGAGAAGGTAGGAGAATGCGCACGATGCGAAATCGGCATCAACTGCTTGTTCTGAGCGCGGCACTGTGGTTAATCGGCCACTTCAATTGTCACCTCGACGCGGCGGTCAAAGCCGATGACCCGTGGGAACGCATTGTTGCCGCAGCGAAGAAAGAAGGGCAGCTCAACACCTACGGGTTGCCCGATGTCACCCATCCCGCTATTGTCGAGGCGTTCAACAAGCGCTATCCGGAAATCAAAGTCGTCACGGTGTTGGGCCACACCGAGCTGATTCAGCGCATCATTGCCGAGCGGCGCGCCAACAAGTACGTCGGCGACGTCTTTGCATCGGGACCATCGATTCTGCGGCAAGCCTATGAGGCCAAGTACCTGCAGCCGCTGCGGCCGATTCTCATGCTGCCCGAGGTTGTCGACACCACGAAATGGTACGGCGGCAAGCACCTCTGGAGCGATCCCGAGGAGAAGTACCTCCTGATCTTTGAGGGAACGCCCGGCTCTGCGAGTGTCGCGTACAACACCAGCAAACTCGCCAATGTCGAGGAGATTCAGTCGTACTGGGACATCGTCAAACCGAAGTGGAAAGGTCAGATCGGCTTCTTCAACGATGGCGCCGGGGCGACGATCCCGACGCCGATGGTCGCGCTCTACTACCACGAGCAGATCGGCGCCAAGTTTCTCAAGACGCTCTTCGAAGACATGGAAATCGTCATCTCGCGGGACCGGCGCCAATCGACCGATTGGCTCGCCCGGGGGAGATACACGTTTTGTTTTCTTTGCCGCGGCATCGAAGAAGCGCAAAAAGTCGGCATCCCGGTGGAGGCTTTAACCGGAGATCAGATCAAAGAAGCCGGTGTACTGGGCAGCGGCAACAGCAGCGTTTTAGGGTTCTTCGATAAGGCGCCGCACCCGAACGCGGCCATCGTGTTTATCAATTGGCTGCTCTCTCGTGAAGGGCAGTCGACTTGGCAGCGAGTGTTGAACAAGATCGTCGTCAGCGGGTCCGATTCCATGCGCATCGATATTCCCAAAGATGACGTGCTCCCGGGTTACCGCCGCAAGGAAGGCAAGCAGTACCAGATGATGGGCTATCTCGACCCTAAGCCGATGAGTAAATTTTATGCGGAACTCATTAGCAAAGCGGGGCAGGAAAAAGGCAAGCAGTAAAAGCGACTTTTTTGCAAATAACCTGGATGGGCGAGGTCAGTCCCACTCTCTCCAAGGGGTGCCCAAGCACGCAACATCGATTCCCTTTGTCGAGCGCTCGAGACCCCTTGAGGAGGGGAAATATGACTTACGCCCTCGCGGCCACCTTCGCTGTTCTATTTAGCCCCAGCTCCGCGGCCACGGCTTTCTCGACCACGGTGCCTTTGAAAAAGTTAGGGTTGTTGCGCGTGTGCAATGCCGCGGCGTTGGTGAAAATGAATTCCTTAAAATCTTCGTCGTTGATGCAGCCGTGCTCGACTAGCTCGTAAGCTTCAGGGATCACCTCGGCGAAGCTCGGCACGTCGAAGTGGGTGAAGTCGGAGCTAAACACCGGCCGCAGCCGCACGCCCATGCGCTTGTCGAAGGCCCACATGGTGGCGCGGTCGTCGGCCTCGCAGCCGAAGAAGAAGTTTTGATTGAAGACCTTGCGAATGTCCGCTTTGGAATTGACTCCTGTGGCCGCGAAATCGTCGGTGACGAACTCGGCGCGGCTCAGCTCTTCAATGCTGCATTCCGGGCGAAAAACGTCGAGGCTGCCCATGATCGCCTCGGCGTTGTCTTTCAGCCGTTTGTCGCCGTATTGCTCGATGTACTTGTGCATGTCGGCGATGCTAGTGCTGCTGGGATACTGCAAGCCTTCGCGGCGGCGTTTTTCCCAATGCTCGATCATGTCGAGGCACATCTGACAGGCCCAGCTGATGCCGCCTTCCATGAAACCAAAATTGAGATTAGGGTAGCGGTGCACCAGGCCGGCCAGGAAAACCGCTCGGGCAAAGGCATGGTTCGATTCGGCGAAGTGGCCGACGTGATTGAAGACGAAGTTGTTGATCGAAGCGCGGTCCATCCAGCGGCCGCTGCCTGAATGCTGCGTCACGGCGACGCCGAGCTCGGCGCAGCGCTTCCACACCGGTTCATAATCGTGGGGGCTGTCGAGGGCGATGGTGTCGATGTACCACGAGGCCTTTTTCGCATCGATGCCGTCGGCGGCGCTGGGAATCGGCCGCTCCTGGTTGCCGCGCAGCATTATCGCGCGATAGCCGCGCTGCACCACGGCGTATTCCAATTCTTCCAGAGCCTGCTGCGGTGTCTGGGATGGGATGATCGCCACCGGCGCGAATCTTTCGGTGTAGGGCGCGAACATATCGGCGGTCATCATATTGTAAGCGCGCGCCGAGGGCAGGAGCAGCTCGGTCTCGGACATGCCGTTGACGCTAAGCCCGAAGGTCGGATACATCAGCGCGAAATCGATGCCCAGCTCGGGCAACCGCTCGTTCAACAGTTTGGGCAGCAGCGCGGTGGCCTTGTCGTAGGTATCGGTCGTGATGCCCCACCAGATGGCGCGCCGGATGCGATTGTGTTGGCGCTCCTCGGGAGTCGCGCGATACCAGGCGTCGCGGCCGCGCCAGAGCCTGCGAATGTTGTCGACGGCTTTGGCACCGCCCACCTCGCGCAGATATTCAAGAAAAACCGGAATCGGCTCCATCCAGTGACCATCACCGTCAATCACCGGATGTTTCAAGCTGTCATGAATTTCCACTGCTCGATGTGCCATGTCAGTTCTCCTCCCGCGAAGGAAATCGATTTTTTGCTCACGCTACCGCTAAGGCGGCGAGTCTGTCAATCGCATTTTCTTTGCCGACTTTCCTCTCGCAGAGGCGCAGAGAACGCTGAGATCGGAATCCTTTAACTTTGCGTCCTTTGCGCCTTTGCGCGAGATATTCCGAATGCCCCTAGTTTTACAACGTGAGCTTCTGCCGCTGGCCAGTCTCGGACGCGCGGACGATCGCATCCAGTGAACGGTGCCGGCGCACTGCGTGATCGAAGTCGGATTCGATCGGCGAGCCCGTGCGAATGCTCTCGGCAAATTTCACCCACATCTGGCCGACGTCATAGGCTGCGCCGCCGGTGCGGACGGCTTCCGGCACGCATTTGAACTTCTCTGGAACGATCAAGTCTTGCAACGTCTTATCGTCTTTGTGTCCGCCCATGAGCTTGCGGCTCTTCTCTTCGCCGCCCTCGCCGCCGCCGATCATCATTAAGGTTCCCTCTTTGCCGTAAATCTCTAGGCGGTGGCCGCTGCCGAGATAAGGGTGAACGCCGCAGTAGGCGTTCACCACCGCCCCATTCGCCAATCGTCCTTGAACCGTGACGTTGTCAGGCGAAGTGACTTCGACATATTTTTTCGTATCGGTTTCGAACCATTGCGGTACCTGGGTTGTCACCATGGCGGACAGTTCGCCAAGCTCGCCAACGACCATGCACATGGCGTCGAAGACATGGGCAAACGTGATCGTCAGTGTGTTGGCACCGAGCGTGACATCGCGCTGCCAGGTGCGGTCGGATGGGCGCGTCAACACGCCGCTGTTCATCAGCATCATGTTGACCGCGGTTATTTGACCGACATAGCCCTGCTGGATCAGCTCGCGCATGTACAGGTAGGAGGGTGCCGCGCGGCGCTGCAGCCCGACCATCGTGCGGACGTTCTTCTTGCGCGCCAGCGCGGCGAGCTCTTCGGCTTCTTTGGTGTTGGCGCCAAGCGGCCATTCGCAAAAAACATGCTTGCCGGCTTCGAGTGCATTCTTGGTCAGTTGATAATGCGCCGGCACGCGCACCGCGACGACGACCGCTTCGACGCGCTTATCGGCATTCAATGCCGCGTCGCTGCCGTAGGCGCACTCGACGCCAAACTTTTGCGCAGCGGCTTGCGCGGTCTCCGCGTGCGCTGTGCACATGGCGAAGAGCTCAGTTTCGGGGATGCCCTGTAGCGCCGGCACATGGGCCCTTGGTCCCCAGCGGCCAGCAGCACCGATAAGACCTACACGTAATGGGTTGGATTGAGCCATGGCATAGTCTCCTCGAATATAATTTCACCGTTGCAACTCCGTTTGCGCCGACGCTATCGCTGCACCGATCAGCCGTCAACAAAAATCGCCGTGCGGGCTCGACATTGACGCGGCAAATAGCGCCGTGTTAAGCGGAAAACGAAAAGAGGCCTCCCATGAGCATGCCGAACGTTAGTAATGTCAAAGTCATCGATGCCGATGGCCATGTGCGCGATCGCGATGGCGATGTGAGAAAGTTCATCGCCGAGCCCTATTGCCGGCGCCAGGGCGGGCTCTTGCCCAATGACGTTTGGGATTCGAGCATGTACGGTAAGCTCGGCTTGCGCGTCAACGACGTGGCGACGCGGCTCAGCGACATGGACAAGGAGGGCATCGACATCTCGGTTTTGTTTCCCACCAGCGGCTTTGGCGTCACCCACCTGCCCGAGCGCGACTACGCGACCGCCTATTGCCGCGGCTACAACGCTGCCTTATGTTTCAGATAAGATTGGTGAAGCGGTGATCCCGTTCGCCTCCGACTATCCGCACTGGGATGGCAACTCTCCCTACATGGTTTCCACTGTGCGCGAGCGAAATGATATAACAGAGACTCACAAGCAGAAGGTTCTACAAGACAACGCGATCCGGCTTTACGGTTGGGATCGTTGAGATCGATCGAAGCATTCACACAGAGTTCTTTAAGACTGGAGGTACGTGATGCAGAACATCAAGCAAGTCAGTCGACGAACCTGGTTGGCGCAGGTCGCTTTAGGCAGTTTTGCCGTTTGGAACGAGCTCAACTTTGGCTTCGGGCGCAAAGGATGGGGCGTCGCGTTAGGCAACCAAGATCTTGCTATCGGCGTCGCCCATGCGGCGCAGAAGTTGGCCGCCGCCGAGGCGCTGCAGGTCAATCTTGGTTTTGTCAACGCCTATGTTTTGGTGCGCGGCAAGGAGGCGGCGGTGGTCGACACCGGCACGCCCAACAATGGGTCGAAAATCGCCGATGTCGTGCGCAGCGCCGGACTCAGTTGGGATGCGGTGCAGCATGTGATCCTGACGCACTACCATCCCGATCATATCGGCAGCGTCGGAGAAGTGTTGACGGCGGCTCCCAAGGCGACGGCCTACGCCGGTGCCGCGGATATTCCGCAAATCAAATCGCCGCGCCCAGTCAAAGCGGTCGGCGACAACGACGAAGTGTTCGGCCTGCGCATGATCGCCACGCCGGGCCACACACCTGGACACATTTGCGTGTACGATCCGGTCGGTTCGCTGCTGGTCTTGGGTGACGCGATGAACAACATGGACAACAAGCTTGCCGGTCCCAATCCGCAGTACACCGCCGACATGGCGCAGGCGCACCAGAGTGTGAAGAAATTAGCGAAGCTCAAATTCGAGCGCGCCGTCTTCGGCGACGGCGAGCCGATCGACAAAGGTGCCGCGCAGGCGATCGCCAAGTTGGCGGGTGCCTTATAGGTGCTTGCGCACGCGTTGCTTCATAAGGATTGCGGCCGGTGAAGGGCGCGTCAAGATAGTCAATGTTTCGATTCTGCGGAAAAACCCTAAGAATGCTTCGACGAGCTCAGCATGAACGGATTATTGCTGAACGATTTCAACTCCGATTCCGTTCGTCCTGCCTGTCGAAGGACTCCGAGAGGTTTTTCAGTAGAATCATGTTTCAAAGTCTGACCCCGGATATTTTGATCTCTGCGTTGGCAGCGAGAATATCACCGGTTGAAGGTCATGACCCCGCGGCCGGCGTCGGTGTGTAGCACGGTCCCCGTCATGGTTTTCGACTGAGACGACGCGAGTAGCACATAGGCTGACGCATGGTCTTCGGGAGCGATGTTGATATCGAGTATGTTATTGGCGACTCCAGCACTACGGCCCGCACCGAACGCAGTAACTGAAGCTTGATTATTGCCCACTAGCGACGGCGCGGTTCTGAGATTGGTCGCGGTACCGGAAGGAGCAACACCGTTGACTCGGATGTCCGGGGCCAGCTCGTTAGCCAGTTGACGCATCATTCCTAACGCAGCGTGCTTGGAAGCGACATAGAGCACCCCGCCACCGACATAGAAAGACGAAGTGGAGAGCGTAAAAACCATGCGGCCTTTGGTTTTTTTGAGCTCCGGCAAGGCGGCTTTGGCGCCGAGCAGGTAGCCTTTGATATTAACGCCAAAAACTTCATCGTAGCCTTGCTCGATTTCTTCATCCGACAGGCCCTCGAGTTTGCGGCGCCCGTCGTGAATGCCGGCGTTGCCGACGAAAACCGACAGCTTGCCGAAGTTGGCGACGGCCGCGGCGACCGCATTGCGGTTGTCTTCGAGTTTTCGTACGTCACCCTGGACGACCACGACTTCGCTGCGCTCTTGCTTGAGTGTCTTCAAGCGCTCTTCGGACAGGTCGAAGGCCACGACTTTGGCTCCTTCTTCAACGAAGCGATGCACAATGCCTTTGCCGATCCCCGACCCTGCGCCAGTAATCACGGCAACTTCGTTCTCAAGCCATTGCATTGGGGTATCTCCTCTAGATAAACGGCAGATGCTAGCAGGCTACTGAAAAACTCCTCGGAGCCCTTCGACAGGCAGGGCGAACCGATCGGAGGTTGAAATCGTTGAGAAGAATCCGTTCATGCTGAGATTGTCGAAGCATTCTTACGACTTTTTCAGCAATTTGCTAGAAAAACACACTCAAGTTCGCCGATGACAGTACCGCCTGGTCGAGCAGGATGGTGCGCCGGGCGATCTTCCATTTGCCGTCCACTTTGCGCAGCACATCGTCGCGTGTGCCGACGAACAAGTCTTGGCTATGTTCGAGCTGGGTCCGATAGATCAAAAAATTCGAGTGAGCCGATACCTCAGACTCGGTTTGACTCTGCTCGACTTGCACGTTGGTAATGAGGTGGCGAGTGCGGGAGGGCGGGACTTCTGCCCATGCCAGGCCGGTGGCCAATCTCGCTACCCGGGTGTGCAGCGTCTCTTTGGTCTCTTCAAACAGCGCCAGCTCGCCGGGCTTGGAGACGCCATCCGTTGGGCTCGTCGTATCTAGCGGATTGTACCGGTCCGGCATCCAGTAGACGACGTCATCGGTGAAAAGATCGAGCCATGCAAAAAATGACCGGTCGTCCAAAAGCCGCGCTTCCTGGACGAGGAAATCATGAATCTCATGCCAAAGATCGTGGTGATTCACAGGTGCGCCGTCAGTAGTATTTGCTCTGGAGGTCTACTTGCGACCAGTCGTTGGCCTTCATCATCATTTCCCAGCGGGCGTAAAAAGCCCGCAGCCGCCGGCCACCGCCGATGTGTCCCGCCTTGTCCTCGTGTCCGAGATGCGCCTGCACGTTTTGTGGGTAGCGCCGCGCGACCAAGCCACGCGCTGTATCGGTGCACTGGATCCAGTTATTCATATCGTCCTGTTCCAGGTTGCCGGCCGGGCCGAAGGTTTGGGTCAGATGGAGACGTATGGCTTCCTTGACCTCGGCCGGCGCTTCCTTGTCGACCACGCAATAGGACCAAATCTCGGTCTTGTCCGGGCCCTTGGGGTGCCAGACGCGGATCATGTGACGAGTGAAGTTCGGCGATGCGTTGGGGAAAATAGTCGTGACTAAACCCGGTCGATTCGCTAGCTCAGGGCCAATGCGTTCGACCAGCTCATCGAAATGCTTCAAGTGGTAGTCACGGATGATGCCCTCCGCGACGCGTGCCATCCGGCCATCGCTGGCATCAGGGCCGTCGTCATTGGTGCGCGCGTAATAACGCTTGTCGACGGTCACACGCCGCACCGACATGTGAGTAATCGTATGATGGCCGTCGTCGCCGATAAAGTTGTCGGCGGCGTATTTCCAGTTGGCGTTCATGACCCATTTGTGGACACCGCCGATTACTTCAGTGCCGCCGGCCCGGCGGTCGAACATGATGCCGAGTTCTTTGTCTTGGCCGGCGAGGTATTCGAGAAGGGGCGGTGCCTTTGGATCGAAGGTGGCAAAAATGAGGCCGTTGAAATGATCAAGCTGGGCCACCGGGACGAGTCCCCACTGATTCGGATCTAACTGCCCGAAGTAGATCTCCTTCATGCCGGGGACGCCGGTAAGCCGCCCCCCGGTGTCGAACGTCCAGCCATGGTAGGTGCACATGAAGTCTTTGGCATTGCCGCGGTCGGCGCGGCACACCCGATTGCCGCGGTGCCGGCACATGTTCAAGAACGCACGGATCTTGCCGTCCGAATCTCGGCAGAGCAAGATCGAATCTTCTCCCATGTAGGTGGTGATGAAATCGTTTGGATTGGGCAGTTGACTCTCGTGCCCGAGATAGAGCCAACAGCGCGCAAAGATTTGCTCCAGCTCCTGTTGGTAAATCTCCTGGGAGGAAAAAATCTGGCGGTCGAGGAGCCCGCGCTCGGGATCGACGAACCGATTCATCTGATTGACCGTCGGTGTGTTCATCGCATTTTCTCCAATGAACGGTTTGTGCATATCAATGTTTCTTCGATCAGTCAAAATCAACAGCGTAAGCGAGAAAAGCCTCAGATCGAAGCGCCCAGTCTTTGGCACGACTCGGAAACTTTCAGATTGATGCCAACGCGACGCTCTATCGGCGGGCCGACTCCTGGTACATGGGCCCGATTCCCGGTAAGCCGCGCCTGTTTATGCCCTACATCGGCGGCGTGGGAAAATATCGGCGTATCTGTGAAGACGTCGTTGCGCAAGGCTACAAGGGATTTCGCTTGCAAGCCACAAATGGGGCGCATCGATGCAATCTAGACTCAACGGAAGCGCGGCAGCAGCTCCTTGCTGATTAACTCCAGGCTCTCTTCGAAGCGGTCGTATTGCAGGCGCAGGTCGAAGACCAGTTGTTCGACGCCGCGGGCGCAGAATTTCTCGATCTCGGCGGCGCAGTCGTCGGGGTTGCCGACGATCAGCAGTCCTTCCAAATCTTCGATGGTTTGAAACTTGCCGGACGGCGGCCTGATCCAGTGGCTGGCGCCTTCCGAGCTTTCGGCAAGGGCTTCGACGTTGATCGAATCGCGCGCCTTCTTCCGATCGAGCTCGATGCGGGTGATCGGGATGTTGCCCAAGATAATTTTTCGGTCGGTTAATTGCCTTAGGTATTTCACCCGATCATCAAAAGTTGTCATCGGCACGCGGCCCGGCAGCCAGCCGTCGCAGTATTCTGCTGCGCGCCGGATCGCCGCGCGGGTGCTGCCGCCGCAGAAAAACGGAATCGGCTCCACCGGTTTGGGCTCGATGGTGACGTTGTCGCAAGAAAATACTTTGCCTTGGTAGCTGACGTTGTCCTCGCGCCAGATGCGCCGGCAGATTTCGATCGTCTCGCGCATGATGTCGACGCGGTCCTCCATGCGCATGCCGACGGTGGCGAGCTCGGCGGGGTTGAAGCCCAAACCGATGCCGGCGATGACGCGGCCGCCGGCGACGTAGGAAAGGCTCGCCAAGTCTTGGCTTAGTTTTAGCGGCCAGCGCAGCGGCACGAGCACGGCGGTGCCGAGTTTGATTTTCTTGGTCACGGCCGCGATGGCGGAAAGCGTTACCAGAGGTTCGACGAAGCGCAGGCCGGCGCGCTCCATGCTGTGCGGGTTCCAGATCAAATGGTCGCGCACCCAGATGGAGTCAAACCCCAGCTCCTCGCACATGCGGCCGCCGTCGACGATGCGCGCTGGCGAGCACTCTTTGCCGAAGTGGGGCAGTAAAACGCCAAACTCAATTCTTGCCATGGGTGTTGTCCGAGAAACTAATCGCGCGGCGCGTTTTCCGAGTCGTCGACGATGTGAAAGTCTTCGCCCGCCGGCGCGTAGATTTCCAGAACCCGCGCGACGGTGTCGCCGCAGTTGCCGGCTTGATGGCGCACGCCGGGTGGGATGAACGCCACTTCGCCTGGGCCGAGGCGGATTTTCTTGCCTTCGACGATGGCTTCGACCTGACCTTCGAGAACGACATAAATGTTCTCGGCTTTGGCGTGATAGTGCGTCGGGCCGGGCCCGGAGTTGACGTTGATTAAGTTTATATGCACGTCGACGTTCTTGGCGCCGTCGGCTTCGTCGACCAAGCGCAGCGCTTTGCCGCGATCCCAGCGCATAAGCTTGATTGGCGCGTCTTCGATGCGCATGACTTTTACCGGCATGATTTCACCTCCGATGGGTAGCGTTCTATTGCCGTATATGGGTATTTCGCGGTTCTAGCAACAGCAGATTTGCACTTTTCATTTCCAGCGTGGTAGTCGCTAGTGAAAGATATGGAGACACTCAGACTCATCCAGTTTCGCGCCGCCTACAATCTGCCGATTCATGCGGCGGTTGAGCAGGGGATTTTTGCGCGCCATGGGCTCGCGCTCGAGATCGCATACACGCCGGGCTCCGCTTTTGTTTGCCGGGCGCTGAAAGACGGCGGCGCCGATATCGGCTTCACCGCGGCCGATGATATCATCGCCGATGTCGAAGCCGATCGGCGTTCCGATCTATTCATGTTCATGGGCCTGCACGGCGGTTTATTTACCTTGGTTAGCGCGCCGAACGTAAACACCGTGGAAGCGCTCGCCAATTCCACCATCGGCGTCGACGCGAAGAACACCGGCTTTGTCTTGGTGCTAGAGAAATTTCTCAATGACAGAGGGTTGCCGCGCGGCCGTTACGATCTGATCGAAATTGGCGGGTGGGAACGGCGCTACACCGCACTATCTGAAGGAAAGATCAGTGCAACGCTATTGACTGAACCTTTCCTCAGCAACGCCTTGGCAGCGGGCTGCCACTTGCTGGCGCGCGATCTTGAAATGATCCCGGCTTATCAAGGCACGGTGGGCGCGGCCAGCCGGGCTTGGGCCGAGCGGCATAGAGATCTCTTGTTGCGCTTCATGCGCGGCTATGTCGAGGCAACACAATGGTGTTTCGAGCGCGCTCATCACGAGGCGTGCCTTGCCATCCTTGGCCGCCACAGCGGTGTTACAGGAAGCGCGGCGGACAAAACGTTGGAGGCCTTGCTGCATCCGCAGCGTGGGCTTTATCCGAAAGCCGAGCTGAACATCGCCGGCGTGCGCGCCGCCATGGCGTTGCGAGCGGAGCTTGGCTACTTGTCGCAACCAATACCGCGAGCTAAAAAATATTGCGATCTTTCGTATTACCAAGAGGCACTGTCGAAGGTCGATGCTAGTGATTGATCACAGCCGGCAAAGCTTTCTTAAAAACCTCTTCGGCCTCCTGCTCGAGGATCGGGCCGAACACGTCCACGTGCCGTTGCCCCTTAGCCAACAGTTCGGAGCAATGCTCGGAAAGGTATTCGGCTTGGTTCTGCGTTAAGGCCTGCAGCCGCTCTTGGCTTAAGCCATACACGACCCGACCCACTCGGCTCCAGTAGATGGCGCCCGCGCACATGGGGCAGGGTTCGGCGCTCGTATAAAGGGTCGAATGAGACAAAAGCCCTGGTGAAAAACGCTGGGTGGCGTCTCGCAGCAAGTTTGTTTCCGCGTGACTGGTGCAATCGTGGGTTTTGCCTTGGGTGCATTCGGCTTCGCCAAGGATCCACCCTCGGCTGCTGACTAAGACAGCGCCGAACGGAGGGCTGCCATGTTCGCGGGCGCGGTCGGCGATCATGATGGCGTAACGCAGGTAACGCAAATCAGATCCGGTCATAAAGCACCTCCGAATGTCCTTTCAGGTTGTGCCTAGCTGTTGGATTTCCGTAGCGTTGAAGCTTGCCGCAGCAAAGCTTCAATTCACTTTTTACACCACAGGGCAGCCTGGCTGCAAACAGTCTTTACCTCCCATGCTTGCGCGCAAGGGGCGCCCATTGGCCTGACCCCTGAGCCCGCGCCCATCCAGGCAGCAAGAATGGGATCGACAATATCGATGCGAAAATTGCGGTGAGAAATCTCATAGGCTGCTCTTGAAACTTGCAACGAACGGACAAATGGACTGCATTTATAGAAATCGACATGGGGTTTCCTATCCCCTCGCCCTTTGCGAGGGTGAGGGCAGACTCGAAGCACACCGGAACCGAGCCACGATGTACGCTCATCTCAGTCCTCTCCCAGAGGGCGAGGAAGCAAGTACTTCGCTCGATGCGGTTGAAGTACTGCGTTGCTCGGTTGCGCACTGTGCATGAAAATGAAATCCCTTATATCCCTGCGCGACAACCTCTTCGCAGATTCTCCGATACTTTCCGACACCGCCGATGTAGGGCATGAAGAGACGCGGCTTGCCGGGAATGTTGGCGCCCATGTACCAGGAGTCGGCGTATGGGAAGAGCGTTTTGCTCGCTGCGTCTTGGACGAAGTCGACCCAGTTGTTCTCGGCGTCGAGCTCCGGCTCGATCACCTCGAAGCCATGTTCTCGCATATGCAGCAGCGCGTCGGTAACAAAGTCGACATGCTGCTCAATGGAAGTGATCATGTTGCTTTTGACCGAAGGGCTGCCAGGTCCGGTGATGGTGAACAGGTTGGGAAAAGCCTCTGACATGATACCTAAATAGCTGCGCGGCCCGGCGCGCCATTTCTCCTTGAGCGCAAGCGCGTTGCGGCCGCGGATGTCGATCCTAAAAAGTGTCCCGGTCATGGCATCGAAACCGGTAGCAAAGATGACACTATCGAACTGGAACTCGCGGCTGTTGGCCACCAGACCGGTTGGCGTGAACCGTTCGATACCGGCACCGCTGATGTCGACCAGCTCGACGTTGTCGCGATTGAAAGTGTTGTGATAGTCGGAGTCGACGCACAGCCGTTTGCCGCCGATGGGAAAACTTTTCGGCGCCAGCAATTCAGCGGTCTTCGGATCCTTGACGATCGAGCGAACCTGGCTGCGGACAAATTCCGCCATGGTTTCGTTCGCCTCGTTGCTGGTCAGAATGTCGGTGAAGGACCTGAGAAACTGCAGCCCGCCGATCTCCCAACGCTTCCGATAAATGGCTTGGCGCTCCTCATCACTTACTTTGAGAGCTGCTAGGTCGTTGGGTTTACTCATGCTGCCGCTGTTGGTGTAGCGCATCTCGGCGCGCCGGGCGCGATAGTTGGCCTTCCATTCCTGCTCATACTCCGGAGTCATCGAAAAATTCCGCGACGGTACGGAATAATGTGCTGTGCGCTGGAAAACCGTCAGGTGAGCCGCCTGCTCGGCGAGAATGGGAATGGATTGAATACCGGAAGAACCCGTGCCGATCACAGCGATGCGCTGGCCAGTGAAGTCGACTTTGCGATGCGGCCATTGACCGGTGTGGTAGGTATTGCCGCGATAGTCCGGGAGGCCAGGGATCTCCGGCGTTTGCGCGGTGGAGATGCAACCTGTCGCTATGATCAAGAAACGCGCGGAGACCCGTTCGCCCTTGTCAGTCTCGATGGCCCAGCAGCGCGCGGGTTCGTTGAAATGCGCCGCGGTGACGGTTGTGTTGAAATCGATGTGCTTACGCAGATCGAACCGGTCGGCGACGTGATTCAGGTAGGCCAAAATGTCTGGCTGAGCTGAGAATTTCTCGGGCCAGCGCCATTCCTGCTGCAGCGTTTCGTCGAAGGAATAGGAGTACTGCATGCTCTCGACGTCGCAGCGCGCGCCGGGATAGCGGTTCCAGTACCAGGTGCCGCCGACGTTGCCGCCGCGCTCGAACATCCGCGTGGAAAACCCGTGGCCGCGCAGGCGATGGAGCTGGTAGAGCCCGGCAAACCCCGCGCCGACGACCACCGCATCGACGGAATGATGAATGTTTTCAGGTTCGGACATCTGCCTGGGCTCTCGACGTTGGCGTCCTCCGATCATCGCGCCAACGGACTGTCTTCGTCAAGCAAAAATTACCGGCGCGTGTGCCTATGGGTTACTTGACGGACCAGTCCCAGCGTTGCTAATGACTAAACCAGAGAGAACTGTTCCACTGGAGGTAGCTCACGATGGCTTTGGTACGATGCGTGACAGAAATGGGGATGGGAGTTGACGTGCACGGGTTGAATTATACCGAGGCCGCTAAGAGAGCGGTCTTCGATGCAATTCATCATAGCAGCTTGGGTTTTCCCAAGTTGGTCGGCAAGACCGCCGACGACATGCATGTCGAAGTGACCATCGGTGTGCCGAAGCCCGACGCAGTCGACAAGCAGGCCGTGCTCGCGACGCTGCCGCATGGCGGCGGCCGCATCAACGTCGTGCAAGGCGGGCTGCAGGTACTCAACGAGTCGGGCAAAGACGGCTGGTTGATTGCTAATGCGATTATCCTGGTAAGTATCGACGATGGGAAATAGCTCCCGGCTTATCTCCCGCAGAGACGCAAAGGCGCAAAGTTCGGAAAAAGGAGACTCTAAGAATGGCCACGGCAAATTTTGAAGTTACCACCAACCCTTATCAGGGCGACGAGAAGCGCAACGAGGTCAAAGCCTTTACCTACGACCACTGGATGGAGTCGGTGGGTATTCCGATTCATCGCGGCTTTTTCATCCAAGATTTGCGCACGGTGGAGCTTGGTTGGTGGGACGAGCGGCAATGCAATGCGGCGTTTATTCAGCTCACCGGGCAGGAGGGCATTACTTCGGCGATCGTTATGGAGATCGCGCCGGGAAAATCGCTGCCACCGGTGAAGTTTGCGCTTGACGAAATCGTTTACGTGCTGCAGGGGCGCGGCATCAGCACGGTTTGGCGCGCCGACAATATGCCGAAGAAAACTTTTGAATGGCAAGATCGCAGCCTGTTCCACGTGCCGTCTAACTGCTATTTGCAGATGACCAACATGCGCGGCGATAAGCCGGTGCGCATCCTGCGCTATAGTTATCTGCCGTTGGCGACGTCGCTGGTGACGGAGCCGCAATTCTATTTCAACAATCCTTTCGTGAGTGCCGGCGCCTCGGCGCCCGAAGCGGAGACCTATTCGGAGGCCAAGCTGGTCGAGAACGGCGACCCAGCGCTGGCCTGGGGCAGCAGCCGCGTCTATTGGTATGGTAATTTTTTCCCCGACATGGCCGCCTGGGATAAATTGACGACCAACTCACGCGGCGGCATGAGCGTCATTATCATGTTTCCCAACTCAGAGATGTCCTGCCACATGTCGGTGTTTCCGACGCGCACGTACAAGAAAGCCCATCGCCATGGCCCGGGGCGCGTGATCGTCATTCCGGCAGGTGAAGGCTACTCGGTGCTGTGGGAAGAGGGCCAAGAAAAAATCGTCGCGCCCTGGCACGAGGGCAGCATGTTCGTGCCGCCCAACAAATGGTTCCACCAACACTTCAACGCCGGCGGCACGCCGGCGCGTTATCTGGCGCTGCATCCGCCGCGGCAGTTTCGCGGCCACGCCGAGAAGATCGAAGACCGCGCCAAGGACATGATCGAATATATTGACGAGGATCCGTGGATTCGCCAGAAGTTCGAAGGCGAGTTGGGCAAGCGCGGCTTGAGCACGCTGATGCCGCCCGAGGCCTACACCGTCAAAAGTTACGAATGGCACCCGGGGAAGAAGTCGTTGTAGGCGGCGCGTTATCTGAAGAATTTTTTCAGGAAAGTGCCGAGCCGCTTCTCGACGGCTTGTGCCGGCGTGTTTTGGGCGACTTTGGTCATGTCGACGTCGACGTTGGGGTTTTCCAACGGACCGCGCACTTTAAGCGGCACGACTAATTGGCCCTGGGCATTCTTGAATAACGCCGCGGTGCGGCCGCGGATGTTGCGCGCTGCCGGCGTCGCGAGCAGTTTGGTCTCCAGCACCATGTCAAGTGTGGGTTGATCGAGCGTCAGGGTGCCGTTGCCGTTCACTTCCACTTGCGTGTTGGTCAAGGAAATTCTCTTGAAATCGGCGCTGCCGCCGGCGATGGCAAACTCACTCTCAAGATTCTTGAAGGTGGTGGCTTGCTTTCCCTGTTCTTTAGAAAGACCGATCAACCCCGTGGCCTGCTGAACTTTCTTGATCAGATTCACGTTGGTCAGCTCGCCATCGCGGGCGGCCACTTTGCCGTTGCCTTGTAGGCGGCGCGTCGCGGAACCGGCTCCGAGCGGCAGCTTGATCGTGACGTCGCCGGTCAGGTTGCCCTTGAGAGCGCGCTTGCCATTGACTTTGACGTCGATCAAATGGCCGCGCGCTTCGGTGACCAGTTGGTTCGACGGACCGCTCACCGACAGCGCAAGGCTCATGGGACCGGAGACTTCCGTCGCTTTGGGCGCCAAGCCGAACACGGAGAGCAGCTCGAACACCGGCTTGGCGTCGATGCGCTCGCTATGCGATTTCAAATTCACCCGCGGCGTCGTCGAAAGATGGCTGACGTTGCCTTCGATGGGTAACTGTAGGTCGAGTACTTTCAAACGATTGTTAGTGAAAGTCAGCGTCGCCTGATCTTCGCGGTAGTCGAGCTGTCCCTCCAGCGTTACGCGCCGCAAGCCGGGGTAGTTGAACGCGGCCCGGTAAGGAAACGGCTGATCTTCGGCATACTCTTCCAAAGAAAGTTCAATGTTGTCGATGCGCACCGGCTTTTGCCCGACGGTCTGCAAATTCAACTGGCCGTTGTCGATGCGCATGCGCACCGGCAGCACCAAGGGAATATATGTCCCCTCGGCGGGTTTGCTCGGCGCCGCTTTGGCCTTGCGCGGGGCGCTCTTGGCGACCGGAAGTTTCTTGCCGGCCAAGTCGGCATAGTTGAAGCTGCCATCGGCGCGCTTGAGCAGATTGATCGTCGGGTTTTTGAGAACCAACTCGGTGACTTCGAAGCGGCCGCGGATGAGCGGCCAAAGCCGCAAGCGCAGCTGCAGCTGATCGGTGGCAAAGAACGTGTTGTTGGGAAACGCCGGACCGTCGGAGACTTTCAGATTGGCGAGCCGTATCGACGGCGCGGGAACCAAGCCAAGCCGCACTTCGCCAACCTCGACGCGCCGCCCGAGGGCGTCTTCCACAAGTGGCAGATAGGTGTTTTTGAAAACGCCGAGGTCGACAAATAAGGGAACCGCCAGAACGATTCCAGCCAGTGAAACAAACAGGGCCAGGCCGATCCACCAAGCTTTCTTCATCGGCGCGCGCTCCGGCGTAGTTGCAACCAAGGGGCATGAGCGACAGGGAGCCAAGCCTGTGTCATGTCGTGAACCATGGCTATTAAAGTGTATATCCCCGGCCAGGGGGTTGCAATGTTAGAGTCAAATGCGAGCGCGAACCCCTGCGATAGGCAGCGAGCTCAACGCGCCAACATCACGCCGAAAAGGAATCGTGGCTGATTGAAGATTCCAAGCAAGATCACCCCGATCCCATAGCGCCGCAGCGCCGCCTTTGCCTCGATTCCAAGCCGTTTGATGAGTTCGGTCGCTTGGTGCTCTGTCAAACTCATAGGAGCGGTGCGTCTTATTCGGACAATTTTTTGACGCGTTCGACGACGTCTTTGGGCTGCCCCATGACATCGCGTATCTGTGCTTCAACTTCTGTGCCGCTCAGGATTTCGAGATCGAGACGGCTTTTCTTGGCCTCTTCGATGACCGCGGGATCTTTGAGCGTTTTGGCGATCGCCTCGCGCAGCAGCGCGACGCGATCGGCCGGCGTGCCGGGAGTCGTCATGATCGGTCGGCCCAACGTCGCCGACACCAGCATGGCGCGCGCCACGCTGCGGCTGAAGTTGGACGTCTTGCGTTTGTCCATGAGTTCGAGCAGTGTCGGCGCGTCGAGGAGGCGCGGGTCCTTCTTGTTTTCGGTTTGCACGATGTGGCGGTCGAAGCCGGTCTTGTGCCAGGTAAAATAGGGCTCGCGCGCAAAGTGCGTGGTGATGCCGTTGCCGCGGCATTGGATTTCGCCTTTCTCCAGGGCGAGATCGATCTCGACGCCGCCCGGGTAGCCGCGCACTTCTTGGAGTTTGGCGCCCAGAGTCTCTTCTAGAATAGCGGCGAGGATCGAGGTCAAATCCGAGGTGCCGGTGGCGCCGCACTTGGGCGCCTCTTTGGCGTTCATGATGTCTTCAATCGATTTCCACGGCGCGTCCGCCCTCATGTAGAGCACGAGATCGCGCTGGTCGACGCTGCCGAGCCAGTGGAGCTTGCGCACGTCGAAGGTCGCTTCTTTGCGGCCGAGCATTTGATCGAGATAGATGCCGCTGCCGGGCATGCCGAGGGTGAGGCCGTCCGGTTTGGCAACGCCGTAGACGTAATTGGTCGATGTCAGCGAGCCGGCGCCGGGCATGTTTTGCACGAGAATGTTCGGATTGCCAGGGAGATAGCGCCCCATGTGGCGCGCCAGCAGCTGCGCGTATTGATCGTAGAGGCCGCCGGAAGTGAAGCCGACGATGATGCGAATAGTTTTGTCTTTGTAGAAGGGGGCTGTTTGCGCCGCCAGTGATGTCGCGGCGCCGAGTTGTAACAAAGCCAGGGCGATGGCGAGCGCAAAACGATGAATTCGCGGATTCTTGATCATATGGATTCCCCTCAAAATACTGGCGCACCGTTCAAACCGCGGTTGAACGGTTTGAACGGCTGGAACCTGGTCACGATGGGAGCGCCGGCATCTGCGATTTCACGCCCCGTTTGGCGCATTCGTCTTCGTAGTGCTTGCGAATGTAGGGGTCTTCGTCGGCGTACTCGATCAGCGTGCCGCCTTGTTTGACATCGATATAGACGCCGTCTTCGCTGCGTTTGTCGGCGATTTTAAAACCGATGGGATGGATGCGGCTGCCGTAGCGCAAAGCTAAATGGCGCGCCGGCTCGGCGCCGGTGTTGAAGTGTTGATGAAACCAGCCGCCGCCGGGGCAGTAGACGCTGCCGGCTTTCCATTTTACTTCGACGACATCGTCGCCGCGGCTCGCTGCGAACGGGTGCGTGCCTAGTTCTTTGTTCCACAGCAGGACGTAGCCCGATGATTGCAAGCCAAGCAGAATCGCACCGGCGCCGTGGTAGTGCGCTTTGTGATAGCGCGCCGCCGGCCAGGTGGCGAGATGGCCGATCAAACTATTGCCGGAGATTTCAAACTGGGTGATGCCGACGCCGGCGCCTTTGACTTCGCGCTTGTCGACGTTGGCGGTCTGAATGTCGGCGATGAAGTTGGTCTCCCAAATATGCTGCATGCCTTGTTCATAGCGTTTCAGCCCTTGATTAAAATATTCGTCGCCGCCCGAGTAGCGATCGGTGAAGTTGTAGGGGCAGTTAAAAATAAACTCTTCGTTGTGAATGATGTCGAAGGCCAGCGGCGCGTTGGTGACGGCCAAAAACTTCACCGGTGTGCGTGCGCCGTTGATCAGGCGATGCCAGGTGTTCATCGGCGGTGCGAACAGACTCCAGGGTCCCCATTCGAAGGCCTGCTTCTTGCCGCCGTCTTGCCAGACTTCGGTGGCGCCGTTGCCTTCGAGTATGACGATGACTTCTTCGTAGAAATGTTTCTCCGGACTAAGCGCGCCGCCAGCGGGAATCTCGCCGACGTACATGCCGGTGACCCCTTCCATGCCATAAAGGTTCAAAAACGCCGCCTTGCCGCCGGTGCGCTGCCACGGCGCGGTAGCGACCTCACGGACGTCTTCGATGCCAAAGCCGTCAACGACGGGAATGCCTTGCTTTCTCATCCACTTGAAATAGGTCGTTTTCTCAAACGCCGCCATCAACATTTTGATCCGTTCATCGTTGGCCATTGGAAAAAATCCTCTCTGAACCGACAAATTGAGCGAGATGTATCACAATCGCGCGATTTTTTGGAAAATTTCATTGCACCAAGAAGGCACGAAGAACACGAAGTTCGGAGAAGAAGATTTTCTTTTTCTTCCCTTCGTGACCTTCGTGTCTTCGTGGTGAGTTGTCTTGTCAGATTCCCATATTATCTTCCGGCTTGCCGCGCCGTTCTTTATCGCGCGGAATGCCGCGCCAGTCGCTGCCCGACATCCAGAACTCCGTCAGGCTGCCAAACGTGCCGAGGGGAATCGCAATTGCCATGATGAAATACCAGGCGCCGTTGCTGATCGGCCCGAGCATGGCCATCAATGTGATGACAAGCTTTGCCGTGGCGCCGCCGAAGACCGAACCCATCAGTAGACGCAGGCGGCGCTCGACGCCGTATTGGGTGGCGTAAACGCCCCAAAGCCCGCCGATGAAGAAAGCCAAGAAGGGGCCGAGGAAGACGGCAAAGATCGGACCGGCGCCGGCGCCGCGCAGTGACGCCGCTTCGAGTTTTTCTTCGTCGGAAACCGCATCGCCGCGCAGGAGCCGAAACAGATAATGCACCGCGCCATGAATGCCCAGGTCCGGCCGCAAGCCGTCGGCATACATGACGTACTGGGCGCGCAGTTTTTCGCTGGTTCTTGGTTGTGGCAATAAACTGTGCAGCGCCGTGCCGGCGTGCAAGCTAACGAGATGTTCTTGGCGCGCGACCACGAACAAGAGGGTCGCCTGCCTCTCGTCATCGCTCAAAGGCAGCTTGGCAAAGGCGGTGCGCGCGAGGTCGTTAACGTCGTGGCCGTCCAGCTTCTTGACGGTAAGGACGACGACTTGCTTGGCTGTTTCAGTTTTGAAGCGATGTAAGCGCGTGTTGAGATCTTCAATGCTTGCCGGCGGAAAAAGCCCGGCGAGATCATTGACCGAGGTGTTGAGAGCCGGCAGCTCCACCGCTCGTGCATAGCCGCAAAAAGCAAAGCAGAGCAGCAGAAAGAAAATTTTCATCGTGCCGGCAATGATCGTTGCGCGTTTTGATCGAGAACCGCCAATTGCCGAGCGCGGAGCGGAAAGCCAAATTGCTCGTTGCGCATGCGCAGCCGTTGATTGGAAACTTCACCGATGATCTGCGCGGCGCGCTCAAAGGACTCGCGGTCGGTTAACAAGGATGCAAGCGCGTTGCCGCCGGAGTCTTTGTGGCCGACTTCGTCGAGCAAAATCTCGTGAAAGACTTTGGCGATCTTGCCTTCGATGCCGTGTTTCTTGAGCTTGCTGCAAACCAGGTACAAAGCGCCGCCGCCGCCTTCGGTCAGAGTGATGGCGGCGCGCTCGAGGTTTTCGTCCTTGCGATGAATCTCCTTGGAGCGAACTCGGCCCGAGCCGTGCAACAGCGTGGCGTAGCTTTTCGAATATTTTGCTCTGACTTTGGCGAGCTTTTTATCTTCCGGCAGCCAGGTGAGGTCCTTGGGATGAACTGTTTTGCCGGTGATCTCCTGCAGCAAATCCATCACCAGCTGCGCGTGCTTGGTTTCGTCCGCGAGCTTTTCGGTGAGCTCGGCGTAGGCATGGCGCTCGACGCCCTTGCCGATTTTGGGATAAAGCGCCGCCAGCGCATCGAGAATCGGCTTGATCGCCGAGTATTCTTTGAATCCTTGCGCTTTCAGCCAGCGCACATGATCGGTCGGCTTGCGCGGCTTCTTGAAAAACGCCGCGATCACGGCGCGCTCGCCATCGGCGTAGGCGCGGGCAAGCGAAGTGAGTTTTTTTGCGTAGGCATTCACAGGACTATCTGTCTCCACGAAGGTCACGAAGAGAAGATTGTCCTCGCGCAAAGGCGCAAAGGACGCAAAGTTCGGAAAACGCCTTTTCTCTGCGCCCTCTGCGTCTCTGCGCGAGGCATTCCGAATCATTTCGGCGGCGCCGGAATCACCGTGCCGCATTTTTTACACGTGCGCAGCTTCTCGTCGCTGGAAAATATCTGATACACCTGCCCCACCGGGTCGGCGCGGTAGTCGCCGACTTCGGCCGACGTCTCATAGACTTTGTCGCCGCACTTGTTGCAGTACCATTTGAAATAATCGATCTCGCCGGCTTTGCGCTTGCGCTCGAAGACGATGAACCATGAGTTGGGTTCCAATCGCGGCGAGTGCGGCACGCCGGCGGGGCAGAGCAAGATCTGCCCGGCTTCAATGTCGGCGGTGTGTTCTTTGCCATTCTCATCGCGATAAACCAGATGCTGCACACCGGTCACTTGCAGCGTGACCTCGTCGGCGGGATCGACGTGAAAATCCCAGCGCTCCTTACGCCCGCTGCTGAGAAACGCGATGGATTCGGAATCTTGCCAAAGCACACGGCGGGTTTTGCCTTCGGCTTTGACCGCTTCGATGACACCGTTGAGATCGATGGGAATGAGTTTTTCCATGACGCCTCCCGTGTGGCGAATATAGCGCGAGCGAAAGCGCCGGAGCAAGGTTTGTTGTAAATAGGATTGCAAATGACCACACACAAAGTAGGGTGGACGGATACGCTGTACGAAAGAGCGTGCGAATGCTTTCCCGAGTAATTTCGATGGCGGTGATTACTGTTTGCCTATTGGCTGGCGGTTCCATTCTCTTCCGCAGCCAGCGAGGCAAACCGATTCTTCAACCCGATCTTGCCGAGCTGCGCTTTTTTGAAACGTGGCGCGCGGGGCAATCGGACCGACGGCTTCTGGGGCGTTGGTTGGGTAGCGCTCTGCCGGTTCTCTGGGTGGCGGTTACGAAAGATTCATTGGAAGTCGGGCCGCGTTTTCCGCTCAACCTGCTGTTTGTCGCAGAAGCTTTCGGCTGGGATCACAGTGTGCCGGGACGGTCGATCGTGGACATTCGTGAGACTTCTCGCCTCGGCGCCGTCGCGATTCGCTACCGGCACCGGACTGGAGATTTAGAATTGCTGAAATTGTCCGTGCATGATCGCGCCGCGTTGGTCACGGCACTGCGGGCGATTCAGCTGAGTTGAGATGGGTTTCGGCCCCCGCATCGCCTGAACCCGTACCCTTATAGTTGAAAATTTGCGCGGCTTGCGAAGACTTGTCAAATACAAGAATTCTATCTCGCACCACGAAGCACCCGAAGGTCACGAAGTTCGGAAAAGATATTTTTTTCTTCTCTTACCTTCGTGGTCTTCGTGGCCTTCGTGGTGAATATTCCCCCTTCAAACCTTTGCGCCTTAGGGTAATCGTTTTACGCGCGTCGAAAAAACGACGGGCTGGCAAACTGCTTAGCGCGCCGCCAACCAGCGCTCCAATGCGCCGGCGAGCTCTTCTGACTTGATCGGCTTGGCCAAATAATCGTCCATGCCGGCTTCGAGACATTTCTCGCGGATGTCGGGCATGGCGTCGGCGGTGAGCGCGATGATCGGCACT
The DNA here is from genome assembly GCA_016874755.1 of Deltaproteobacteria bacterium. NCBI lineage: Bacteria > Pseudomonadati > Myxococcota > Myxococcia > Deltaproteobacteria bacterium. The sequence goes on from VGTH01000030.1 coordinate 36,818, forward strand.
CGGCGCAGCTCTTTGTTTTGACTGCGATAGGTCATGGTGGCTTCGTAGCCGTCCATTTCCGGCATGCGGCAGTCCATGAACACGATGTCGTAGGGTTTGCTCTCCAGGGCGGTGAGAGCTTCCTTGCCGTTGACGGCGACGTCGACTTGGCAGCCCAACTTTTGCAGCATGCGCACGGCGACGCGTTGATTGACTTTTTCATCTTCGGCGAGGAGCGCTCGGGTTTGCAAGATCGATTTATGGGCGCGGGTCGTTTGAGTGACCGGTTGAGACGGGTTGATGGTGCCGCGCACGCGCAGGATGGTCTGCAGCAAGGCGTCGCGCCGCACCGGTTTGTGGAGCCGCGCCGCGAACAGATTGCGCGACGATTCCTCGGCGGCGGCGATGTCGTTGGAGGTAAGCAAGATAATCGATAGCGAACCAAACGCGCCGGCCGACGATTTGATCAAGCGCGCCAGCTCGACGCCGTCGATGCCCGGCATTTTGTGATCGGCGATCATGATGTCGTAGTGATCTTGGCGATTGCGCGCTTCCAATAGACGTTCCAGCGCTTGTTCCCCCGAATCGACGCACTCCACTTGCGCGCCGGGCTTGGCGAGGTGTTGGCGCAGCACGCGCAGGTTTTCTTCACGGTCGTCAACGCAAAGAATCGATATTCCCGCGAGCTCCACGCTGGTGTGGCTATCATCGACGGCCGCTGTCGCCGGCTGGTACGGCAACTCAAACCAAAACGTGCTGCCTTCGCCGACGACGCTGTCGACGCCGATGACGCCGCCCATCAACTCGACCAAATGTTTGGAGATCGCCAACCCCAGGCCGGTGCCGCCATATTTTCGGCTGGTGGAGCCGTCCGCCTGGGTGAAGGCATCGAAGAGTTGCAGCTTGGCTTCCGGCGCGATGCCGATGCCGATGTCCTTGACTTCAAAGCGCAAGCGCAGCGAGCCGTCAGCGGGCAGCGGCAGAACTCTGACCGTGATGGTGCCCTGCTCGGTAAACTTGACTGCGTTGCCGAGCAGATTGGTGAGCACTTGTTGCAGCCGCGCGGGGTCGCCGCGCACCGCCTCGGGCACGTCATTGTTAACCATGGGGATGATCTCGATCTGCTTGCTATGGGCGCTGGCGGCGAGCAGCTCCACCACCTGCTCGATCAATTCGTGCGGGTTAAAGTCGATGGTTTCGAGCGACATTTTGCCCGCTTCGATCTTGGAGAAGTCGAGAATGTCGTTGATGACGGCCAACAGCGCGTTGCCCGAACGGGTTAGAATATTTACATAGTCGAGCTGCTCGGCGTTGAGCGGCGTGCCGCGCAACAGATCGGTCATGCCGATGACGCCGTTCATCGGCGTGCGAATCTCGTGGCTCATGCTGGCGACAAACATGGACTTGGCTCGGGCGGCGGCCAGCGCTTGGTTGCGGGCGACTTCCAGTTCTTTGGTGTAGCGCTCTTTCCAGCGGTCGGCTTGCACCTGGCGCGACAGTTTGTGGCCATAGTAGAGAGCGCCGCCGACCATCAAGAGCACCAAAATGGCGATCAGCCGTTCGATTTTTTGTTTCGCTTGCGCATCGGCAAATTGGGCTTGGCGCACGTGGGACTCCATGGTGGCGATGGCGCCATTCAAGTCGGCGTAGTGGCGGTCCATGGTGGCCATGCGGGTGCCGGCTTCGTCGGCGCGGTCGGCCGTGAAGAGCTGAAAAATCGCGTTGGCTTCGGCAACCATCCGCGCCATGGCGGTTTCCACCGCGCGGATATCGGCGTCGGGGATCACCGTGGTCGTGCGAGCCTTGTTGAGCGCCGAAAAAAATTCGTCGAGCTTGGGCTGCAACCGGCGCCGTTCCGCCGCGGGATCTTTACTGTCGAACACGTCGTTGCCCGGCGCGTTCACGTCGCCGGCAAGCCGGCGCACCGCGGCGAAGGCATCGGCCGCAACCAACGAATCGGTGTGAATTGCCACCATCTGGTGGCTTAAGTAGAGGCTTACGCCAACCGTGATGAGGTCGATGGCGGCAAGAATGTAATAGATGTAGTGCCAGCGCGGGGTCTTCGGTTCCACGACAGCTTCAGTTGAGCTGTCAGCGCTGGTCGGGCTGCTGATCATTGCCTTAGTTCTCGACTAGGAACTCGTCGAGATTGTCGACCATCCGTTCGACGGCTTGACGAACTAAAATAAAGTGTTGTTCGAGTTGCGCCACTTGATCCGAAAGCGAGGCTGCCTCGCCGGCACGGCCGGCAACTTCGAGCGCTTTGGACATCGCCTCGAGCTCGGTGGCACCGACGTGGGTGCAGCTGGATTTCAACGTGTGCGCCTCGTGGGTGAGGGCGCGATGATCGTTGGCGCCGACGGCGAGGCGCATTCTTTCGACCCGGCCGGGCGCGTCGCTGAGAAAGTCATCGGCCAGGCCGAGCAGCAGATCGACGTCGAAATCGGCGATCCACTTGCGCGCCTTGGTGCGCAGTTGTGCGGCGACTTCGCAGTATTCCATTTGCTTTTACGTATTCTCTTGTTGTGCGCGACCTAATAGTTACCGAACGCACACGAGCTTCATGTTCTAGATCGGCAAGTCACCGAGGGTCTTAGATATTCATGGCACGCTGCGACCGCTCCCGTGTCAAACCTGGTGACGCGAGGTTTTCTTGACGCTGCAGCGGCTGCAGTGATAGGAATGGCGCAACTAGAACGGCGGGAGCGATCGGCGCAACGTTCTCAAGAAAAGGAGAAAGTTATGGCTGAACGGGTTTGGGACAAGTTTTTGACGGAGCAGGACAAGGCTACCTTGGTAGGCAAAGGCGAGCGCCGAATCGGTTTCGGTGAGCGGCCGGCGCTGCTCTTGATCGATCTTTACCGTTGGGTTTTTGGCGATAAGCCCGAGGCGGTAACCGACGCGATCAAAACCTGGCCGGGCAGCTGCGGGCTGTCGGGTTGGAACGCGCTGCCGCATATACAGAAACTACTCGCCAAGTGCCGCGAGGTGGGCATCCCGATTATTCACGTAACGGGTATGGATGGCGTCGCCGTCGAGCCCTGGGCGTTTCGCCGCGACACCAAGAAACGCGCCACCATGAGCGCCGAAGAGCTCGACCGTTTCCGCCGCCGCTACGACATCGTCGACGAAGTAAAGCCGATTCCCGGCGAGACGGTTTTCAAAAAAGTTTCACCGAGCGCCTTCTGGGGCACGCCGCTCGTCGGCCATCTTAATTTTCTCGGCGTCGATACGATCATCACCTGCGGTGAGAGCACGAGCGGCTGCGTGCGCGCCAGCGTGGTCGATGGCACGACCAATCGCCTGCGCATGGTCGTCGCCGAAGAATGTGTTTTCGACCGCCACGAGGCCTGCCACGCGATCAACCTGTTCGACATGAACCAAAAATACGCCGATGTGCTGCCGCTGGACGACATCATCAAATATCTCGATGCCTGGCGCGCCGAGAAAGCCGGCCAGGTGGGTTACGCCAACAATAGCGTGGAGTATTTAAAAGATTTGGCGATCGGCGAGACGTATAAGGGGCTGCGCTAGGAAGCGCAGCCTTCAACATTCAAGGTTCGGATTCGCTCGGTTCTGCGGAAAACCGAGCTTTCAACCTTGAACCTTGAACGTTGAACCTTGAACGGGCGGCGTCGGTCGGCGCCGGAGGCCCCACCAAGTGAGCGTCAGCACGATCACGGAGCTGAGCGCCATCATCTGAAATCCTTGCTCGTACCCTAGCGATTCGATCAAAACACCGCAAACCAGCGGGCCGATCATCTGCCCCAGCGAAGTCGACGCGCGCGAAAGGCCAAGGGCGAGCCCCTTGGCAGCCGGCGGCGCGCATTGGAGCGCGAAGGTTGTCGATCCGACATTGCTGAAGCCGAATCCCATGGTCATCACCGCCAGCGGCAAAAGTAGCGTCAGAAAAGTGTTGCCGTAGACTTGTACGAGAAACATCGGGATTCCCAGGACGACGCCGAGCAAAATTACCCGCGATGCTTTGATGCGGTCGGCGAGCAAGCCGCCGGTGAAGCGGCCCAAGGTATCTGTCAGCCGCGAGAATGCCACCATCGTGCCGACAACCTCGAGACCGATGCCGCGCTGGTTGACGGCGAGAAAGGGAAAGGCCACGCGGGTGACGCCAACAAGAAAAAAGAACGACTGACAGATCGCCAGGCAGGACGCAAGAAATGGCGGCTGCTTGACGAGATTCAACCCTTCACGCCACAAGGTCGTCGACGCGTCGATCGCGGTCTTGCGGTAGCGATGGGCGCCGCCGAGTAGCACGAGTATCAATCCCAGAACTTCCGGTAAGGCGTAGAGCAGGAACAGCGCCTGAGAGCCTAGCCATTTGCCGACAAAACCTCCCAGCAGCGGGCCGAGTGTAAAGCCGATGCCCAAGGCCGATGCCATCTGGCCTTGAACTTTTCCCTGTTGCTCCGGCGCGGATTGGTCGAAGCCGATTTTCCTCAGCGACAGCGCAAACATCGCCTCGGTGAGGCCGTAAACGGCAAAAACGAAAAGAAACACCGGCATGCTGTCGAGAAACAGATAGCCGATCACGCTCATCAAGAAGCCGATGCTCACCGCGGCGATCAGCAGTGTGCCCGAGCTGAAATAGGTCGCCATCACCCCGGAGAAAAGGTCGGAACAGACGCGACCGACACCGTTGGCGACCAGAGGGATGCCGGCCAGGGCGATCGAATAGCCTTGTTCTTTCATAAAGAACGGCGCGAGCATGGCAGCGCCGGAGGAGCCCGCGGTTTGACAAACCGCGGCGGTAACGTAGTAAGCGATCGGCGAGAGTTTCATCGCGCCGAAGTATAGCAGTGGAAATTGGGCGCGCCTACAGAGGGCGCCCAAAGTTGTCATTCCGAGGCTTTGCCGAGAATCTCCTCGTCGAATCCGGCTCAGGGGACGAGATGCCTCGCGCGGCGCTCGGGATGACAACAATCATGTAGACAGCTCCGAGCGAGGTTGATAAAACGGCAACCGTAGGGAAGGAGCCTGTGCATGGAGATTCCGCAGATCCAAATCCAAGACGCCAAGAAAAAGCTCGACGAGAAGACCTGTTTGTTCGTCGATATCCGCGATCCCGGTTCTTACCAGTCCGCGCATATTCCCGGCGCGATACATCTGAGCGACGGCAACGTGCAGGAGTTTTTGCAGCAGACCGATAAAGAAAAGCCGGTGGTGGTCTATTGCTATCACGGCAACAGCAGCATGGGCGCGACGGCCTATTTCATGGAGAACGGCTTCAAGAACGTTTGCAGCATGGCCGGCGGCTTTGAGGCGTGGCGGCAGGTGTATGAGTCGGAATAGGGGTTTCGGGTTTCGAGTTTTGGGTTTCGTGTTCCAACCCGAAACTCGGAACGCGAAACTCGAAACGGCTTCGACCGAAGGGAGAAATTTACGTCGGTGATATTAGGCAGCGGCGATTACCGCTATGAAGTGATCGAGAGCTGGGGCAAGCTGCCGGACGGTTGGCACTTCAAAGAAGTTGCGGCGGTGGGCGTCGATAATCACGACAACGTCTATTGCTTTACCCGCGGCATTCATCCGGTGATTGTTTTCGACAAGAACGGCAACTTTGTGCGCTCGTGGGGCGAGGGGACGTTTAAGCGCGCCCACGGCGTGACCATGGCACCGGACGACACTATCTTTCTGACCGACGATGGCGATCATACGGTGCGCAAGTGCACGTTTGACGGCGAAGTCCTGATGACGCTGGGCATTCCCGGCAAGCCGGCGACCTATCAAGGCGGCGAGCCTTTCAACCGCTGCACCCACGTGGCGTTTTCGCCGCGCGGTGATATCTACGTCTCCGACGGCTATGGCAACTCGCGGGTGCACAAATATTCGCCCGACGGAAAGTTACTATTGTCGTGGGGCGAGTCCGGCTCCGATCCCGGGCAGTTCAACATCGTGCACAATATCTGCACCGACAAAGACGGCTGGGTTTACGTTGCCGATCGCGAGAACAATCGCGTGCAAGTGTTTGATGGCAACGGCAAGTACGAAACCCAGTGGAACAACATGCACCGGCCCTGCGCGCTCTACATGGATACGACCAAGCAAGAACCGATCTGCTACATCGGTGAGCTGGGACCGGGCTTGGGTGTGAACATGGAAGCGCCCAATCTCGGCAACCGGGTCGACATTTACGATAAACGCGGCAAGCGGCTGGCGCGCCTGGGTGACATTCGCGGCGGCGAAAAACCGGGCCAGTTCATCGCGCCGCATGGCATCGCGCTCAGCGCCGGCGGCGACATCTTTGTCGCGGAGGTGTCGTGGACCATCATGGGTCAGCGCCTGCAGCCGCCGCGCGAGCTGCGCAGTCTGCAGAAATTGAAAAAGTTAAGTTAAGAATATCTCGCGCAGAGGCGCGGAGGCCGCAGAGGATTTTGATTCGTAGGGGCAGGTTTGCAACCCGCCCGCGTTCCGCGTGTCAGAAAGGAGCTGCCGTATGCAAAGCAACGTCACACAACAACGCGTGCCGGTGCATGGCGATCAGGGCCACTGGGTGCACGTGAGCGAGAGCCCGCGTCATGTGCGGGTGTTCCTCGGCGGGGAGACGATTGCCAGCAGCAAGCGCGCCAAACTCGTGCGCGAGGCGGAAGTTTTGCCCTGTTATTACTTTCCCAAGGAAGATGTGCGGACCGAACTGCTATCGCTGGCCACCGAGATTAGTGAGTGCCCGCACAAGGGCACGGCAAACTACTATTCGATTCGCGCCGGCAGCAAAGTCGAAGAAGCCGGGGCATGGAGTTACCGAAATCCGTCGCCGGCTGCGAGCGCTATCAAAGATCATTTTGCTTTCGTTTGGCCCAAGATGGACAAGTGGATGGAAGAAGAGGAAGAACTTTACATCCACGCCCGCGACCCGTACAAGCGGGTCGATGCGATTCCGAGCGCGCGCCATGTGCGCGTCGTGATCGACGGCCAGACCGTCGCCGAAACGCGCCGGCCGTGCCTGGTTTTCGAGACTAACCATCCGGTGCGCTACTACATTCCGCAGGGCGACGTGCGGATGGATTTGCTGATTCGGTCTGCGACCAAATCGCGCTGTCCGTACAAAGGACCGGCGTCCTATTGGTCGGTGCAGCTTGGCAACGAGACCTTCAACGATCTTGTCTGGGGCTATCTAGACACCATTCCAGAGTGTCCCAAGATCAAAGGGCTCGTCTGCTTCTGGCATGAGCGCGGCTGCGATATTTACGTCGATGGTGAGTTGGTGGCGCAGCCACAAAATAAATGGGCGCGGCCGCTGCGGAGCTGATCGGCATAGCCGCAAAAAACGCAGAGAACGCAAAGGGGTGTGACCGTAGCGGCGCGATTCATCGCGCCCGACCTCGCAACAATGAAAGCCCTGCACTGGAACGGCAAAACACTGGCGCTGGAATCTTCCTATCCGACGCCATCTTCCATCCTCGATCCTTCATTCTCGTCATCAACAGCCCTCGTCAAAGTCCACCTCTCGGGCATCTGCTCCACCGATTTGCAAATCTTCAAAGGCTACATGGGCTTCACCGGTGTGCCCGGCCACGAGTTCGTCGGCACAGTGAGCGAGGGACCGAAAGATTGGCTCGGCAAGCGCGTCGTCGGTGAAATCAATTTCGCCTGCGGCCGCTGCGATTACTGCGCGCGCGACCTGGGGCGCCATTGCCCGACGCGCAGCGTTATGGGCATTCTCAACGCCGACGGGGCTTATGCGGAATATGTCTCGGTGCCGCTGAGCAATCTTCATGTTGTGCCCGATGGCGTTGTCGACGAAGATGCGGTGTTCACCGAGCCCTTGGCTGCGGCGTTTGAAATCTTGACGCAAGTGCAGGTCGATCACGGTCATGAAGTTCTAGTCATTGGCGACGGTAAGCTCGCGAACCTCTGTGCCCAGGTCCTGGCACGCACCGGCGCCAAGATAACTGCGCTTGGCAAGCACGAGGACAAACTCAAGTTGATTAAGCCAGCCGGCGTGCGGACGCTTCTCTTGAAGGATTGGCAAACACGCCAGTTCGAAATGGTCGTCGAAGCCAGCGGTTCAGCATCCGGTTTGGAACTGGCGCTCGCAGCGACTCGGCCGCGCGGCACGCTCGTGCTCAAAAGCACGATTGCCGGCGCCCATCAGGTCTCGCTGGCACCCGTCGTCATCAACGAGATCAATCTAATCGGCTCGCGCTGCGGGCCGTTTTCCGACGCATTAGCAGCTTTAGCGAAGCGCCAGGTATCGATAACGCCGTTGATCGAGAAAATTTTCCCGTTGGCGGATGGCGTTGACGCAGTGGCGAGCGCTTCCCGGCCCGGTGCGCGCAAGATATTGCTGCGGCCTTGAACCAAGACCGGAAAATCTGATAGAGGAAAATTCACTCAAAATCGTGCGAAAAAGATTCCTAGGAGGTTTGTAATGGACGTTACAAATTCAACCGTTCAACTAAACACGTCGGACGGCAAGATGGAGGCCTATGTTGCCCAGCCCAAAGACGGCGGCAGCTATCCAGGCGTTGTGGTCATTCAAGAGGCGTTCGGTGTTAACGAACACATGAAGAAGGTTACCGATCGCATCGCCGCTGAAGGTTACGTGGCGATCTGCCCGGATATCTATCATCGTGAAAGCGAGCGCGTGATTCCGTTTTCCGACATGCAGAAGGCGATCGCGACTTTGCAGCGCGTGCAAGACCCGAAGGCCATGGAAGACGTCGGCGCGGCGATTGCTCAACTGAAATCGCAGAGCAACGTTAAAGCCGGCTCCCTGGGCGTCATCGGCTTCTGTATGGGTGGTCGTTTGACCTATTTGACCGCGGCGCACCACGCCAATGACGTAAAATGCGCGGTGCCCTATTATGGTGGCGGCATTCCGATGGGCAACCCGAGCCCGCTCGCGCGCACCGGTGAGATCAAGTGCCCGATGTATCTGTTCTTCGGCGCCAAGGACCAGCTGATTCCGATGGATCAAGTGGGACAGATCAATACTGAGCTGACCTCGAAGAAGGTTGCGTTCCAGATGAAAATCTATCCGGACGCGGGCCATGGCTTTTTCTGCGACGAGCGCGGCAGCTACAATGAAAAAGCGGCCACCGATGCGTGGGACAAGACCAAATCGTTCTTCGCCCAACATCTGAAATAGTTCGATCTAAAGTTAGCATCAGGGAGAGGAGGAGCGTGTGCTTTCCCTCTCCCTTTTTTGTGTCGGCAAAACATTTCCGCTAAAGTGACTTCATGGCGCAACGAAAATCAGCGACGGGTGCCAAGGTAGGCCTGGTGCAGATGAGCACGGGCGACAACCTCGACGCCAATCTGGCCAAGGCTGTTAACCGGATCGAAGCCGCGGCGCGCAAAGGGGCGCAGATTGTTTGTCTGCAGGAACTATTTCGCTCGCGCTATTTTTGCCAGAGCGAGGATCATCGCAAGTTCGCGCTTGCCGAGCCGATTCCCGGGCCGAGCACTGAGGTTTTGAGCGATGTGGCGCGGCGCGAAAATGTCGTGATCGTCGCGTCGCTGTTCGAGCGGCGCGCCGCCGGCATCTATCACAACACGGCGGTGGTGCTCGACGCCGATGGTTCTGTCGCCGGCAAATATCGCAAGATGCACATCCCCGACGATCCGCTTTATTACGAGAAGTTCTATTTCACGCCGGGCGATTTGGGCTTCCCGAGTTTTCAGACGCGCTACGCCAAGATCGCCGTGCTGGTCTGCTGGGACCAATGGTTCCCCGAAGGCGCGCGGCTGGCGGCGCTGTCCGGCGCGCAGATCTTGTTCTATCCCACGGCGATTGGCTGGATTCCCAACGAGCCTAAGTCCGTGGCGCTCAACCAGCGCAACGGCTGGGAGTTGATCCAGCGTTCACACGCGGTGGCCAACGGTGTTTTCGTTGCGTCGGTCAATCGCGTCGGCAACGAAGGCAAGATCAAATTCTGGGGCAACTCGTTTGTCGCCGGCCCGTTTGGTGAGATCGTCGCGCGCGCCAAGGGCGAGAAAGACGAAATTGTCGTCGCCGACTGCGATCTGGCGAAGATCGAAGAGACGCGGCAAGCGTGGCCGTTTCTGCGCGATCGGCGCATCGATGCCTACGGCTCTTTATTAAGCCGCGCCATCGACTGACAACGGTAAAAACATTTGAGAAAATAGGAGGCTCCACTGAAAGCCCATTCGGAGTCCTTCGAGGAGATCAGGACGAACGGAATCGGAGTCGCGCCGGTTCGCGAAAAGGTCCGGTCATGCTGAGCTTGTCGAAGCATTCCGGGGTTTGCGAATAGACTCAAGTTGAAACCTATGGCCCACGCTCCTCCTCGCTCCACTACGCCAGCAGCGCTTGGCTATGCGATGCCCGCCGAATGGGCGCCGCACCGCGCCACATGGCTTTCGTGGCCGCACAATCTGGACACCTGGCCGACGTATTTGGAGCGAGTCCGAGAAATCTGGATTCAGATGATCTGCGCTCTCGCGCCGGGCGAGCAAGTCTATCTGCTGGTCAACGACGAATCGGTGGAGCAGGAAGTGCGTAGCCGTTTGCGTGCGGCGAAGGCGGCGATGGCGAACGTTACGTTCTTGCGCTTTCCCACCGTCGACGTTTGGATGCGCGACTACGGCCCGACCTTTGTCACGCGCAGTTCCCAAGACGCTCCGCTGGCCTTCAACGACTGGATCTTCAACGGCTGGGGCGGGAAGTACAAAGCTTACGAAGAAGATGACCGCATCGCGCGCGACATCGCCGCATTGCTGAAGGTGCCAGTTTTCGACCACAAGCTGATCCTCGAAGGCGGTTCGATCGAAGTGAACGGTGCCGGCACTTGTTTGACGACCGAGCAATGTCTGCTCAACAAGAATCGCAATCCGCATCTAAGCCGCAGCGAGCTTGAGACGTTTCTCGAAGGTACGCTGGGAGTAAAACAGGTGATCTGGCTGGGCGAGGGCATTGTCGGCGACGACACAGACGGCCACATCGACGACATCGCCCGCTTCGTCGATGCGCGCACGGTGGTTGCTATTCTGGAAAGCGATGCCAAAGACGATAATTATCATTTTTTGCAGGACAACGGTGAGCGGTTGCAGCGCGCGCGCGATCTCGATGGCGGCAAGTTCAATCTCATCACCTTGCCCTGTCCGCGACCGGTTTATTACGAGGACGTTCGATTGCCCGCCAGCTATGCAAATTTTTATATTGGCAACGAAGTTGTCCTCGTGCCGATCTTCGACGATCCGAACGATAAGGCGGCGCTCGGCACGCTGCAGGATTGTTTTCCAAAAAGGAGAGTCATCGGCCTGCGCTGCAACGAAGTTGTCGCCGGACTAGGCGCGATCCACTGTGTGACGCAGCAGGAGCCGGCGGTGCTCTAGCCAAGCCTTAGTGTCATCCTGAGCGCCAGCGAAGGATCTGCTTTTCGCGCACCTGCAGGAAGCAGATTCTTCGCCGTTGGCTCATCAGAATGACAACTCCATGCAATTCAGAAGTCCGTAGGGTGCGCCGTGCGCACCGCTGCCGTGGCTTTTGGCGATTCTACACTGTTGGCGGCAAGATCCCGGCGATCACCCGGGCGCTGAGCCAGTCGCGCGCCGCTTCCCACAACGCCTTCGATTTGAACGCCCCTTGCAGACCGTAGCCAAGAAAGTTGCCGCCGTCGACGAGGACGACTCGCATGCCGCGAGTGGCCGCGCTCATGGCGGCGGCCATGCCGCCGGGCCCGCCGCCAAGGATCGCAACGTCAAAGTGGCTCGGTTCCGCCATAGAATTTATGCCGAGATTTATTTCGCTCGTCGGAAGCGCACGCCCGGAGCCGCGGTTCGCCTTAGTAGTGCAGGAGTTCGATGGTGAGTGCGTACATGCCGGCAGCGGCCAGGCACCCGTAGACCGCGCCGGTAATCTTGAAGGCGCGAATCGTGAGTTTGCGACGCCGGTGACGCAAAGCGAAAATGCACACCAGCAGCATGCAAGCGATGCCCTTCCAGTACAACAATCCCCACAAAGCGCCCCACTCAATGATCGCCATGCGGACGATGGGATTGGCCTCCGGCACGCCGCGCGACAAAACGTGATAGGTGAATAGCCCGTCGAAAATCTGCAGTAAAATGTTCAAGACAAAATAGCCGGTGTGCAGTGGAAGCAACGGTGCCATTTGGTTGATTTACGGTTTACAACTTGTGGTGTCAAGAGAGGCTGCACGCCGCAATGGTAGACCTGCGCAAAAATCGCGTGATATGGAAGAAACTCGTGAAGTAAATATGCTGTCTTTAGATCGGATGGCGGCGTGACGCCGAAAAACCTAGAAGAGGACGCGCCACCGCGGCGTGCCGGCGCGAGTGAATCACGCACCGCGACCAGCGGTGCGCGGGCCGTTTTACTGCGCCTGCGCGCGCTCGAAGCGCTTGGTTACCGGGAATTTCGCTTGCTTTGGTCGGGCCATGTGTTTGTGTCCATGGCGTTCTGGATGGACCAGGTGACGCGGGGGTGGCTGATCTATGAAATCACCAATTCGACCGTTCAGTTGGGCATGGTGCGCGGCGTCCAAGCGATTCCGATTTTTCTTTTGTCGCCGATAGCGGGCAGTATCGCCGATCGCTATTCGCGCAAGTTGCAGATCATTTCGACACAAGTTGCCAACGGTGTCCTTTACGCCATTCTCGCGTTCCTGGTGATCGTGGGCCAAGTCCAACCTTGGCATGTTTATGTGACCGCCGTGTTGGTGGCGATCAGCGACACGTTTCATCAACCGGCGCGCGCGGCGATTATCGCCGACGCGGTGCCGCGCGATCGGCTGGCCAATGCCATTGGGCTCAATTCGATGATCTTCAATGTGGCGCGCAGCACCGGGCCGGCACTGGCCGGGGTGTTGATCGCCAGTGTTGGCACCGGCTGCGCGTTTGGCGTTCAAGCGGGCTTCTATTTTCTTGCGACCTTCTGGACTACGCGCCTGCGTGCCGGCAGGACGGAGGCAGGCACAACTACGGCACAGCGGGAGTCGCTGCGTCGGAACATTGTCGAGGGGTGGAAGTTTAGTTGGCGCAACGAGACGGTGCGCACGGGCTTACTCGTTGTCATGTTGGCGTCGCTGTTCATTGTGCCGTTCGTCACATTATTACCGGTGTTCGCCCGCGATATTCTCAAAGTCGGAGCCACTGGGCAGGGTTTGTTATTAACTACCATGGGCATCGGCGCGCTGGGCAGCGCGCTGGCGATCGCCAGCTTCGGCGATCGCATGCCGCGCGGTTTGTTCATGCTCGGCGGCCTCGCCGTCTACGGCCTCAGCGTGGCGGGCTTTGCGCTGTCGCCGTGGTTCGGCGTGTCGTTGGCACTGATGGTGATCGTCGGCTTTACCAACGTCTGTTCTCACGCGCTGGTGCAGACGGTGATTCAGACGTATTCGCCGTCAGAATTTCGCGACCGTGTGGTATCGCTTTTTCAACAGAGCCAGGTGGTCATGACGGTTGGCAGCATGATCATCGGTTCCCTGGCTGCTTTCTGCGGCGCCACTTGGGCCACAGCGCTGATGGCCGGAGCCGGCATCCTGTCGGTGTTGGCGATTCACTGGACGCTCCCGCGGGCGTGGAAAATTACCTGACTCCCCATCTTGACAGAGTTGTCGCTGTTCATTACGGGTGGGGTGACTTGTTTGTCGTTGGAGGCAATGTGAAGTTTAGCTTGCTGTTATTCCTCTTAGTTGTTGCTTTACCAGCCGTCAACTATGCCGCGGAGTTCAACCTCAAACTACCGCTAGGCTTGCAAGAACAGGCGGCCTACATTCCCGACGATAATCCGATCACCAAAGAAAAAGTCGAACTCGGTAAAATGTTTTTTTGGGACAAGCGCTGGTCGCGCAACGGCACGATAGCCTGCGTGACTTGCCATTTGCCCGAGCATGGTTGGGCTGACCCACGGCAATTTTCCGTGCGCTTTGACGGCAACCCTACGCTGCGCCATTCGCCGACGCTGGTCAATCGCCTGTTTAGCGATGTGCAGCAGTGGGCGCGCGCGCGCACTTCGCTTGAAGACCAGGCGATGAAAGCCTCGGACCAATCGCCCGATCTCTTGGTGAAAAATCTCGGCGCCATCCCAGAGTATCAAGAGCGCCCTCGTAAAGTCTTCGGCACCGATTTGAATCCCGAGGGGGTTGCCAAAGCGATCTCCGCTTATGAACGGATGATCCTTTCGGGGAATTCTCCCTATGACCGTTTCCAGGCCGGGGATAAAAAAGAGCTGTCTCCCGCCGCGCAGCGCGGCATGGCGCTATTCAAGGGCAAAGCGAACTGCCAGCCGTGCCACGCGGGTTTCAATTTCACCGACGAGGGCTACCACAACCTGGGCGTCGGCATTGAGCAGGAAAAGACTGATTGGGGGCTGTTTACCACGACCAAAGTGGAATCGGACCGCGGCAAGTTCAAAACTCCAACCCTGCGTGACGTGGCGCCGCGGCCGCCGTACATGCATGATGGCAGCATCAAGACTCTCGAAGAGGTCATCGCATTCTACAATCAGGGCGGTAAGAAAAATCCATGGCTTTCGGAGACGATCCGGCCACTGAACTTGACTGCCGCGGAGCAGAAAGATCTGATCGAGTTTTTGAAATCGCTGACGGGAGTCGTGGATCCGGAGATCTCCAGTCCGCCGCGGCTGCCGTAGGGCGTCCTTCGATTCGCCCCTTCGGGGCTACTCAGGATGAACGGCGTTTTTTGAGCTAGAGAATTTTCTACATAGAGGTGCGTTGATGGAAGCAACTGGAAATTTGCCCGTCGTTAATTGTTTGGGCGCGCCGTGGCCCGAGGATTTGTCGGCCGCGTTTATCGATCGTATGCACAAGCAAGGCATTCGAGTCGCCGGCTGCACGGCCAACGAGACTTGGGACGACACGATGGAGAGCCTCGAGAACTTCGAGGTCGTCAAGGCGGTGGTGCGCGATCATCCCAAGGCTTATCTCATTCGCAACGCCGAGGATCTCGACCGCCCGGAGAATCGCGACAAAGTAGGCGTGCTACTCGGCCTGCAGAATCCAAAAGCCTTGAGCGATAGTTTGAATTTTCTCGAAGCCTTCTACGATCTCGGTCTGCGCTGCTTGTCCTTGGCCTTTAGCGAGAACAGCTACTACGGTTGCGGCCATGCTTGTGAGGTCGACACCGGGTTGACGACACTCGGCCGGCGAGCGATCAAGCGGATGAATCAACTGGGGATCATCGTCGATCTTTCCCACTCCGGCGATCGCACCGCGCAAGAGGCTTTGGATCTCTCCGAGCAGCCGGTGATCTTCAGCCACTCGACCAGCCGGACATTATTCAAGCGGCCGCGCAGCGCGCCCGATCCGTTGATCGTCGCCGCGGCCAAAAAGGGCGGCGTGATTTGCCAGGACGTGCGGGTTAACACGAGCGTCGCCGACTACGTCGACTGGGTCGACTATTGCGTAAAGCTGGTTGGCATCGATCACGTCGGCGTCTCGGCGCAGGACGATTTCCATCGCTCTTACAAAGACACCAAGCGGATTGCTCCCTACGTGCCCAACTATGAGAAGGAGCTGAAAAACCGCGACTGGAGCGAAGACCGCAGCTATCGCCGCCCGGGTATTGGCGCCGGTCTGCTCGATCCGGAGAATCTGCCGGTGGAATTGAAGCGCCGCGGCTATTCCGACACCGACGCGGGAAAGATTCTCGGCGGCAATATTCTGCGCGTGCTCCGCGCGGTATTGCCGAAACATTGAGCCGATTGAATCTTGCCTGGAGCCGGGATGCGAACTCCGATCTCTAGCCCGGATTATTCATCGCTGCGGCGCGATCGAAGTGAAACTCTTCCGGAGCGAAGGCAACAGACATCCGCTTCGACGCCGCCTTGTAGAGGCGACCGGCGTCGCCCTGCTCTGCGAATCGCAGTGAAAAGGTCGAAGAGATGCCCAGCATCGGCGAATTAAACCGAACGATTTGCGCTGATGCCTTCGCTCCTCCAGAGTTCCACTTCGATCGACACAGTGTCATGGGTTTTGCCGGTCGCATGAATAATTCGGGCTAGGTTCAAATCTCAAAGCTCTTCTCGCTGCCGATCTTGCACTTGCTCAGCGATTGCGTCAGATTTTTCTTTAAAGCCGAAGAAGGTTGATCATCCTCGATGGAGTCTCCAGATAACTCTCCTGTTGTCGGTGTGCGGGCGGTCACGAAGCGGTTCGGCAGCCGTTCGGTCGTCGATGGTGTCGACCTGCAAGTCCCGCCGCATACTTGTTTCGGTCTGTTGGGGCCCAACGGCGCCGGCAAGACGACTACCCTGCGCATGATTTATGGCGTGACGGCGCCGACCAGCGGGACTATTCATGTTTTTGGGTTGGATATTGCCAAAGAGTTGCGCGCGATTCGCAAGCGTCTCGGTGTAACCCTGCAACAAAATGTCTTGGTTGACGCGCTCTCGCCCCTAGAAAATCTGCGGGTATTTGGCCGCTATCATCTTTTACGCGAGCCGGACTTGTCGAGCCGCGCTGGGGAGTTGCTTGATTTCCTTGAGCTGCGTTCGCACGCCAACGTGCCAGTGCGGCAGTTGTCGGGCGGGTTTCAGCGGCGGCTGGCGATTGCCCAGTCCCTGATCAACGGTCCGGATTTATTGATTCTCGACGAGCCGACGACCGGGCTCGATCCTGCGGTCAGGCTCGCCCTCTGGTCGCGCATCCGCGAGCTGCGCGCCACAGGAACCACGGTGCTTGTTACGACGCATTACATGGACGAAGCGCAGCGGCTATGCGATCGGGTGGCAATCATGGCGGCGGGAAAAATGATCGGCCAGGGAGCGCCGGCAGAGCTGATCGAGACGCGCCTGGCGGCGGAAACGGTCGAGTTCGACGCGACGCCGCATGAAGAAGAATCGCTTTTGGACGGCGCCGCGTATTCGCAAAAACGCCTGCGCGCCGGCAAGCGCCTGATGGTCTACCTCAATGACGCCACGCCGCTGATCGATCATATTCGCCGCCACGACCAAGGCGACCGCCGGTCATTGATCGTGCGGCCGACCAATTTGGAAGATGTTTTTCTTTCGCTCACCGGCACCGGTCTGGAGAATAATCCATGAGCCTCTCGCTGCCTTACGCGCTGTCGGTCTGGCGCCGCAACGCGGCGATGTACAAGCGGACCTGGAAGTGGAATATTTTGCCGAATTTTTTCGAGCCGGTGTTCTATCTTTTTTCGATCGGCCTCGGCGTCGGCGCCTACGTCTCACAGATGGGGGGTATGAGCTACATCCAGTTTCTCGCGCCAGGGTTAGTTTGCGTCGCGGCGATGAATGGCGCCAGTTTCGAGGTGACTTACAATATTTTTGTGCGACTGACGTTTGAGAAATCCTACGACGCGATGCTGACAACGCCGATCGAGCCCGACGATGTACTAGCAGGCGAAGTGCTGTGGGCGGTAACGCGGGCCTGCATCTACGGCGGCTGTTTCTTCATCGTCCTGGCCCTGTTCGGTTTGACGCCGTGGCCGTCGTCATTGCTGGCTCTGTTCGTCATTCCGATCGCCGGCTTGCTGTTCGCCGCCATCGGCATTGTCTTTTCGCTGCGCATTCCCAACATCGACATGTTCAGTTTCTACTTCACTTTGTTCGTGACGCCGCTGTTCTTGTTTTCCGACGTTTTCTTTCCTCTCAAGGAAAGACTCTCGGGCGTGTGGCTGTGGGTGGCCGAAATATTGCCATTGCTCCACCCGGTGCGCCTAGCGCGCGCGGCGTTTAGCGGTCAGTGGTCGCTTGTGGTTTTGTGGGATTTGGTTTACACGCTGGGCTTGTCGGCGCTGCTGCTCTGGTGGGGGCGCTACAGCGTGCGGCGAAGACTCACCAATTAGCGAAGTCAGAACCGACCGTTCGGTCCGATCCGTCATGCCTCACCACTTCTTGCCCGGCACTTCACCGCCCCAGAGGTCTTTCAAAAAGCCGCTCTTTTCCAGATGTTCGGCGTAGCTGTTGTCGTAGGTTTCGTTGGCTTTGCGACGCACTTGGGCCCCCGCCTGACGGGCCGCCTCAATTGTCTCAACCACGCGAGAAACCGGCACCGTGACGCGCCGGTTGACCAGCTGTTTGGCGTAAGCGTCGTAGGCGGCTTGTAGCGACTCGGAATCTTTGAGCGCTAAAACTTTACCCACCGAGGCTTTCGCCCGTTCGGGATTTTTCTCGACGAAGTGGATCGCCTCGGCCATGGCGGCGGTGAATCGCTGCACCGCCTCCGGCCGTTCCTTGAGCAGGCGCTGGTTGGTGAACAGGCTACTGTAGATTGCCGGCAGGTTGAGATCGTCGAGTTGATAGATCACGTTCAAGCCGTCGCGCTTGGCGCGAGCGTCGAGTGGCGCTGTGACCATGGTGGCGTGCCCCAGGTCCTGCAACAAAGCGTTGTAGACTTCGGTTTGGCCGGCGCCGCCGATGTGGCGAATGCTCAAGTCGTTGGCGCTGAAATTGAGCCGCTTCATTAAAACTCTGATCAGCGTGTCCGGCGTGCCGCCGGGACGGGTGGCGATGAAAATCTTCCCCTTCAGGTCTTCAATGCGGCGGATCTCTTTGCGCGCGATCATGACCCAGGGCAAGCCGACGAGCGGCGAGGCGATCATCTTGGCTTCGGCGCCGGCGGCGAGGCTGGGAATGATGGCATCTGCGGTGCAATACAGAAACTGGAGTTCGTTGGAGGCCAGCGCCGCCACCGAAACACCGGCGCCGCGCACCAGCAGAAACTCGACTTTGAGGCCGTACTTTTCGAACAAACGGTTGTCAATGGCAGTGTAGAGATGCATGAAGCCGCCGCTGATGGCGCAGGTGGCGACCCGAACTGGGATGGGGGCTTCCCCTGGTTTTGCGAGATACGGATTAGCTGAGGCCAAGGCGGCGTCAAACGCCAACCATAGTAATGCGAGCGAGCGACCAAATTTGTTCACAGCCGATTCCAGTCTACTTTAGGATTTCTTTAAGCTTGTCGACCAAAGGTTGTTCTAGTCTGAAGATGCTCTTCACTTCGTTTTCAATCTCCGTCCCGGAAATGGGGTTGATATCCAGCCGCGCGCGCTGGGCGTCGGCGAGAAACTCCGCATCTTTCAAAGTCGCGTCGAACGCGTTGCGCAGCAGCGCTGCCCGGTCCTTTGGCGTGCGCGGCGGCAGCGCGTAGACCCGATTGGTGACGCCGTTGACCACTGCCTGGGTGCGAATCAGCCGGCGCGCTTCGTCAGTCTTCGCGAGATCGTAAGCGACCGGAATATTTTTCGGCACTTCGGGATGGGCCTTCACGGTCGCTTGCAGCACGATGGTCACTTCGCCTTTTTCCATTTCGTTGGGCCAAGTCGATTTGAACGACTCCCAGGAGTTGGAAATCCCCTGCACCTCGCCGGCGTTGAAGGCCAGACGGATCGGTCCGGTGCCTTTGTAGCCGGTGACCAACTGGAGCGGCAAGCCGAGGGTGGCCTTGAGGACTTTAGGCAGGTCATCGGTGCCGCCGCCGGGGGATACGCCGCCGAACTTGATCACTGTGCCCGACCGCATCCACTGCTCCAAGCTGGTGATGCCGGTTGACTTCGCCAGGCCGATCATGAAATTGTCCTGCGCCGGCGCGCCCAAGTATTCGAACTTAACGCCGTCGAAATCCACTCCCGGCGCGCCGAAGCGTTGATGCATAACCAGGCCGCCGACGAAGTTGCCGATGGTGAGGCCGTCGGGCTTGGCGACTTTGTAGAGATGATTGGTGGCCAACAAACTCGCGGCGCCCGGCATGTTGTCGACTAGCACGGCTGGGTTGCCGGGGATGTGCTTGCCGATGTGGCGCGCGATCAAACGCGAGTAGGTGTCGAAGCCACCGCCGGGGGCGAGGCCGACGATGATGCGCACGGTTTTGCCGCGATAAAAGTTTTCCTGGGCGAGGGAACTGCCCCAACTGAGAAAAATCGCCAGCGTGGAAAACAGCGTGATGCGGATCATCTCTCGTCCTCCGAACGGCTCCGATAGTATGACAATCTTCCGTTGGCCCTGAGTTGGTCCAGCAAGCCGTATCGAAGGGCCAAACATTTCTAGACTCTATTTCGCCCCCGCCCACCCGGCGTTGGAAATATCGATCACCTGATCGTCCGGGCCTACGCATTTTACTTCGAAGTAAGATTGCGGTTTCGCCGGATCGCCGTGATGCACTTCGTTGCGTTCGCTCAAGGCTTTGCCGCCGAGGCTTTTTACCCTATCAACGAACGCGTCGACGTCGTCGACCTGAAAGCCAATGTGGTCGACGCCGAGCTTCATCGTCTCACCTTCGACCACGCCGCGAAAACTCAGGATCGCGATGTTTAAGCTGCCATCGGTCAGATAAATACCGCTTTGACCGAGGCCGACCTGTTCCAGGCCAAAGGCTTCTTTGTAGAATTGCGCGGTCTTCTCGACGTCGTGGGTGCGGATCGCGATATGCTTGATTTTTGCCACGAGAAAACCTCCTATTTTTGCGCCAAGGCTTCTTTGAGAAAGCGCCAATCCATGATTTTGTCTTCGCTGATCTCCTCGGTGATTTTTAGCTGCTCGCGCGCCAAACGGATCTCGGTGTCCATGGTGGCCTTGGCCACACCGCCGTCAGGGTTAAGCGACACCATCGAGTAATCGTAGATCTTCAGCGCTGCGCCCGCGCTAACGTTGAGATAGTCGCGCATGATCGCCAGGGTCTCCGGTTTGTTGTTTCTAACGAAGCGTATCCCTTTGAGCGTGGAGCGGATAGCCCGGACGATCTGGGTCGGGTTCTTGCGGATTTTATCCATCGATACGCCGAACCCGCCAAGGCGGGTGTGGACCACGTCGCCGAAATACAGCATCGGGACCAGGCCAAGCTTTTCCGCCTTTTCGAGATACGCGACGTCCAACGGGGTGCCGTCCACGATGCCCGCGGCAAGAGCGGCGAGCCGGTCGCCGGAACCGCCAATGGCCAGCGTAATCACGTCGCGTTCGGGATTCATGCCGGCCTGGGCGAGGGCTTCGCGTAAGATAGTATGCGGTGCCGAGCCGAGGCCGCTGAGGCCGATCTTCTTGCCCTTGAAGTCGGTGATTTTCTTGAAATTAGGCTTGGCGACCAAGACATGCAGCGGTCGATCGAACCAGCCCATGACGCCTTTGACCGGCAGGCCTTGGATCGATGCGCGAGCAATGAGACCGCTAACGGTCGAGTAATCCAACTCGTTTGCGATCAGCGCCGCCGCATGCAGATTGGTGCGGATAACCACCTTGCGCACTTCGAGACCCTCGTCTTTGTAGAACCCCTTGCGCTGGGCGATTTCGACCGGGATCTCGTACAGTCCCGGAGTTGAAATGCCAATGTGAATAACTTCGGCGCTCGCCAACTGCGGCGAAACTAAAACCAAGGCGGCACAAAGCATTATAAACCGGTGTATGAGCATCAAAAATCTCCCCCAGTTGAAAGCCTCGCGAGCTTACTCCGGATGCGCGAATTTGGCAATTCGAGCTTAACCCGAATGGGGGCGTTGACTTCGAATCCTGCTTTTGAGAAGAAAATCACGCGTTCACAGCGAAACAGCTACTCAGGAGGAGACAACTGGCAGTTTGTCGTGCGCCGCTATTGCGGCCTGTGGGGGCCGGGGTACCTGAGGTCGGATTCGGCGAATCTAATCGCACAGAGTGCAAGGACGCAGAACTCGGGAAGGACCTTTCACCACGGAGGCACGAAGTTCACAAAGATAAGAGAAATGTTTCCGAACTTCGCGTCTTCGTGGTGAAGCTCTTTAGCGCCGATGCGCCAAAATTGCCTTGCGTAATGCGGCTACAACCTTATCCGGGCGCATCGGCAAGTCTCGCACGCGGGCGCCGCTCAACGCGTTGGCAACCGCGTTGCCAATCGCCGGTGCCATCGGTGGCAGTGCCGCTTCGCCCATGCCTTTGGCGCCGAAGGGGCCGTCGGGGTGAGGGTTTTCTACCAGCACTGAGTGAAATTCTTCTGGGTGATCGCCGAGCGACGGCAGCAGGTAATCCATGAAAGAGCTGTTGATTGGCTGGCCGTTGTCGAAGCGCATCTCTTCGAAGAGCGCTGAGCCCATGCCGGCCAGCGCCGAGCCTTCGTTTTGTAAGTTGCATTGGCGCGGATGGATCGCTTTGCCGACGTCGACAGCGGAAACAACGCGCAGCACGCGCACTTTGCCGGTTTCGGTGTCGACTTCAACTTCGGCGCCGGAGGCTGCGTAGAACCAAAAGACCGAGTTTTTGCCGCGGCCGGTTTTCTCGTTCACGCCGCCTTCGGTGCGCAGCATGAAGCTGCCGAACATGCTGCCGCTGGCTTCGCCGTACTTGGCGCGAAACAGCTGGGGGATCGTCAGCGATTTTTCTGGGACGCCTTTGACACGCACGGCGCCGTCGATCGTTTCTAAATCTTCTTCGCGGGCTTCGAGCTGCTTGGCGGCGACTTCGAAGAGCTGGGCGCGAATCTGCGCGGCGGATTTCTGCACGGCTTGCCCCATGTGAAAAGTGGTGCGGCTCGAGCTCGTGGCCTTATCGTACGGCGTGAAGTCGCTGTCTGGGAAACTGACGCTGACACGCTCCATCGGCAAGCCCAACTCGTCGCCGACGATCTGCGCTAAACAAGTGCGCGCGCCTTGGCCCATGTCGACACTGCTGGTCAGCACCACTGCCGAGCCGTCGCCGTTTAAGCGGATGCTCGCCGCCGAGGTGCTTGGTGTCGAGGTGCTTTTTATCGCCACGGCCAAGCCTTTGGCGCGGACAACCGGACTGCCATTCTGCGCCGGATGCAATTCTGCTTTGCCGCGCCAGTCGAGCGCTTGGGCGACTTGTTTGACGCAGTCGGAGATGCCGACGGAAATCATCGGTTCGTCGGTGATGAAGCGGTCGCCTTCTTTGAGCAGATTTTTCAAGCGCAGCTCGACCGGGTCCATGTCCAAACGGCGGGCGATCTCGTCGACCATCGATTCATAGGCCCAGCAGACGTGCGAAGCGCCGACGCCGCGATAGGGCCCGGCCGGCGGCAGATTGGTGTAGACCGCATAGCTGGTTAGGTCGCGGTTGGGAATATTGTACGGGCCGGCGGCGATATAGCAGCCATTTTTCGAATTGGCCGGTCCGGAGAGCGCATAGGCACCCATCTCGTAATAGACATCGGCCTTGCAAGCGGTGATACGACCGTCGCGCTTGAAACCCATTTTCATCGTGATCGCCGCGCCGAAGCGGCGCCCGGTGAGAAATACTTCGTCGCGGGTCAAGATCCAGCGCGCCGGACGGCGCGCTTTTTTTGCCAGCAGCGCGACCACCGGTTCGACGCGCGCGTGATTTTTACCACCGTAGCCGCCGCCGACGAAGGGCACGATCACGCGCACCTGGGTGAGCGGCAGTTTGAAGACCTTTGCGATCTGTTCCTGCAGCGGTGACGGTGTCTGACAGGGCGTGTGGACGACAAGCTTGCCGCCGGGTTCCCAGTAGGCGCTAACGACGTGCAGCTCGATATGGCCGTGCTGCACCGGCGGCACGCTGTAGCTATGCTCGACGATTTCATCAGCGTCGCGAAAGCCAGCTTCGGCATCGCCGCTTTCGACGTGATAGCGGCCATGAATGTTACCGCCGGCGTTTTTGTCGACATGTTTTTGGTGAATGATCGGCGCATCGGGTCTGGCGCTCGCGAGAATGTCGGTAACGGCGGGCAGCTCGTCATATTCGACATCGATCAGCGCGGCGGCGGCTTCGGCGATCGCTTCACTTTCCGCCGCCACCGCGGCGACGATGTCGCCGACGTAATGCACTTTGTCGATGGCGACCACCGGCTGGTCTTCGACGCCGGTGCCGTAGCGCGGATTGAGGCCGGCGAGATCGTCGCGGGTGACGATTGCAGCCACCCCCGGCAAAGACCGCGCTTTGCTGGCGTCGACGCGCACGAGTCTCGCGTGGGCGTAGGGGCTGCGCAGTGCTTTGACGGCGAGCAGGCCGGGGAAGTCCAAGTCGGCGACATAGTTAATCGCGCCGCTCACCTTGGCGACGCCGCCGACCATGGGAACATTGGTGCCGACGAGTTTCATAGGTGTGCCTCCGTGGCCGCTGCGATGGGCGCGGCGGATCAGCTCCGGCGCGTGGAGTCTGCGATAATGGCTTTCACACGCGCTTGCACTTCGCGGCCTTTCTCTCTCATGAGCTGCTCGTAGGCGTCGTTGCGCCAACGATCGAAAGCTTCGACGTAGCCGTGCCGCTCGCGCAGCCGCTCGTACCAGGCGGGAATATGCGGCCGGCCTTCCCCAAAAAACTGCAATTGCAAATGATCGAGGCGAGTGATGTAGGGCGCGTAGCCGATATCGGCGAGGGAAAATTCTTTGCCGCTGAGCCAGCTGTTTCGACTCAACGCCTCTTCCATGTCGCCGAGCAGTTTATCGAAGCGCTTGGCAGCATCGATGAAAAAATGCTCCTCGACACCTTTGGTGATGTTCTCCCAACTTTGCTCACGCCGTTTTGCATCGGGCATGTTGCGATGAAACTCTTCTAGGCGCTCTTTACCCCAGGCGAGCTTTTGATGGCGAAAGGCCATGCCGTTGCTGAGCGTGCTGGTGGCAGCGTGCACCCCTTCGTCCAACTGCTTGGTCCAAAGGCGCATGCGCGCCCGCTCGTCAGCCGCTTTGGGCCGCAATGGCGGCTCGGGATAGGCATCGTCGAGATATTCGCAGATGACGGTCGACTCGACGATGACTTTGCCGTCGTCAACGATGGTCGGCACCACCGCGTTGGGATTGAGCTTTAGATATTCCGGCTTCTGCTGATCGCCGGCGCGCAGATCGAGATGGTGGTTCTCCCACGGCAGACTTTTCTCTGCGAGCGTCATGCGCACCTTCTGCGCGCACACCGACATGTCGTTATGGTAAAGCGCAATCATTTAAAGAACCTGCACGAACAAGGCGCATGTAGGGGCGACCCTTGTGGTCGCCCATTCGAAGGGCAGGCACAAGGCCTGCCCCTACACGTCGCGTTGTATTGTTCATTTTCCCAGTGTCTCCAGCGCCTTGTCGTAGAAGCGCGCGTCGATATATTTTTCGGCTTTGACCTGGCCGGGTTTCATCAGGCCGGCGGTCTCGCGCAGCTCGATGACGCTGCGGATACCGGCGGCGTCGATGCGGCTGCGCGGCGTCAAACCCATGTTGGGATCCAAGGCCTGGCGGTACATTCCTTCGGCGCGGCCCTTGTTGTTCTTGGTTTCCACCAGCAAGCCTTTGATGACTTCATCCTTGTTCTTCGGGTCCTGAATAAAATCCGTGGCGCGGATCATGGCGCGGTTGAAGCGCACCAAGAGGTCGTCATTGGTGCGCGCCCAGTCGCGCCGGGTAGCGCCCAGGCCGCGGGCGTAGTTTTCGACATGGTCTCTGGCTTCGGTGAGGATCTTAAAGCCGCGCTTTTTGATCTCGTCATCGGCCATGCTCATCATCGCAGCGACGGCATCGCCCCGGCTCATGGCGTCGGCTCGCGCCGTGGTGTTGCCGAAGGATTTCACCTGATAATCGCGTTTCCATTCCAGGCCGTACTTTTTTAGGATCGCCATGGCGACCACGGCGTAACCCGTGGTCACCGCGTCGGCGGCCAAAAGCTTGCCTTTCAGATCCTTGTAGTCGTTGATGCTCGGCACGACGACGAGTTTCTGGTCGACGCCCTGGCTGCCGCCTAGAAAGATAATAAAATCGTTTTTCTGCGGGTCTTCACCTTGGCCTTCGGCCCAGGCAATGACATTATCGGCGTTATTGAGAATTAGATCATAGTTGCCTTTGATCAAGTTGCGCAAAAGCGACGGCGAGTCGGTGACCGTGCTGATCTCGACCCGGATGTTTTGCTGCCAGAGAAAGTTCTTCTGTTCGGCGGTGACGATCGCCGCATCCTTGTTGAACAGTCCGATGCGGATTAGATCCTGTG
This sequence comes from Deltaproteobacteria bacterium, assembly GCA_016874755.1. Lineage (NCBI taxonomy): Bacteria > Pseudomonadati > Myxococcota > Myxococcia > Deltaproteobacteria bacterium. The sequence continues at coordinate 62,622 of VGTH01000030.1, forward strand.
CCATAACGATAGTCGGCAGCAGCGTGAGCACAGCGGCTGCCATAACCTCCTTGATTGGTTTCAAGAATAATTTTCCTCCCGGCGCAATCTCTCACTTTAGTTGTACCCTTGTCAATTTGTCCCGCGCGGTCTTTTTCTATAAGTTGCCGCTACGAGGTGGATGAATGCCGCTGATTTTGAGTGAGAGCGATCTCGCGCCGCTGCTAGATGATGCAGGCGCCATGGACCAGTTGCTGCCGCTGATTGAAGCGTCCATGGCCGACTACAATTCTGGCAAAGTCTCTGGCCAGGTCCGTCTGGAAACTAGTCTGCTTGATAGCAAGAAAAAATATCGTATCACAACCTCCGCGGTGCCAGGCGCGGGGCAGGGGATGCGCGTCAGTGGGCTGTTTCGCGGCGCAAAGAATGCCTATTTCATTTTTCTCTTCGACGGTGAGAGTGGCGATCTGCTGGCGCTTGTTGCCGGGCGCAGCTTGAACGTCTGGCGCACTGGGGCGCCGGCCGGAGTGGCGTGTAAATATCTAGCACCGAAAAATGCCGATGCTTTGGGTCTCATTGGCAGTGGTCGCCAAGCGCTGGGCCAAGCCCTTGCAATCCGCCGCGGCGTGCCTGGGCTCAAGAAAATAAAAGTGTTCAGCACGACAAAGGACCATCGCGGTGCTTTTGCTAAGAGAATGAGCCAGTGGCTTGGTGTTGATGTCGAAGCCGTTGAGAGTCCGCGCGCCGCGGTGGAGAACATGCCAATGGTCAGTTTGGCCACGAGCTCACGCTCGACGGTGATCGAGCCCCAGTGGATTGTTCCAGGCGCATTGGTGATTTCGATCACCAGCGGTCAACTGCCGCGCCAAACCGTGCTGGGTTCGCGCGTCATCGTCTCATGGCTGGAAGAGGTGCTCGGTGGCGAAGCGCCGCGCCAGCCCTATATGGCGATGATCGCAGACGGCAGTTGGTCGGCGGAGAAGATTGTCGGTGAGTTGGGCGATGTGATTGTAGGAAAGGTTCCTGCGCGCGCGACAGAAGGGGAGACGGTGCTTTTTGAATCGGCGGGTATGTCCGTGTGGGATACGGTCACAACCGCGTGGGCCTACCGCTGGGCGGCGGCCAACCGCATAGGGAGGGATTTTTCACTCGATTGAAGCACAAGTTCTGAGGGAGAAGAACTACAATGTTACAGCGCACCATGGAGTTGGCAAAAATTGTTCTACCCAATACGAGAGAGCAGGAGTACGAAGACCGGCGACGCAAACGGCAGATGGAAGTCAGCTTGATCATCGAGAACCTCCAGCGATTTTTACAAGCCTCGCCGAGCGCGAAAAACCGCAAGCTCAATATCTTGGAATTTGGCAGCGGCGACGGTTTCCAGATCCCTTACTTGAAAAAAATCGGCAACGTCATTGGCTCGGATATCTATACCAGCGACGGCGTAAAAAAATTGCCCGGTGCACAGTTCGTTGAGTGTAGCATCGCTGAGACACCGTTCGCGGCCGAACAGTTTGACATTATCTTTTCCAATCACGTCATCCCGGACCTGGACGATGCCTTGGCTGCGTTCCGCGAAATTAGACGGATCGGCAAGCCCAACTGTTTGTACGCTTTTTCGGTGCCGACCGCGCTTTGGCTGCTGCTCTCGCTGCCGGCGCAGTATTACAACAAGGCCCGAGGCATGGGACGCAGCTTCGCGACCGATTCGAAAATCATGAAACTGGTCCGGTTAGCGCTGCCCGAGGGGCGGGGCTGCCACGCGAGCTTCATCGCGAGCTACCGCAGTTTTACAATCAAAGGCTGGCGCCGTTTGTTTCACGAGAACGGCTTTCGGGTGGTCGAAGAAAAGCCGCTGCTGCTCTACGGCCCGTCCGAATGGCCTGTTGTGCCAACGTCACAGAGCACAACGAGGGTCTGTTCCAGCATGTTATTTCTACTGAACAAGAGTGGGCAGTAACTAGTAGACCGGCACGGATGGGCGGCCAGCGTGCGCTACGATACCTTATTCATCTATTCAGGCCTGAACATCCCGCTGAAAATTTCAAGCGAAAAACGTAATACTCCAGCTCTGCTCGTAGATTATTTCAATTTTTCTTACTGACTGATTTTTTCGGCATTCGTATTTGCGTTTTAAGCGACGATCTC